>JAHFLV010000021.1 GCA_023264565.1 Candidatus Zambryskiibacteriota bacterium | reverse complement strand
TTTTGAATAGTGACATAAAAAGTATGGTGTAAGATGCTTTGTTATAACACAAAAATCTTTTGTTGACATCTCTTACATATTCTGGGACTATCTGGCTAGATAACGACGTTCTTAGAACAAACAGAAGGAGCGCTCATGAACATTAACCGCAGGATTGGATTCGCATGGAACGGAATAAAGGGGCTTTTGCTGGAGGTCGAAATAGGGGGCGTTGCCTCAGTACCGGAATCAATGAGCCAGGGACACAACAAGGTCAAAGAGCACCTGGGCATGACCGACTTCCTCCTTGTTCAGTTCATGGAAAATCTGGGTGATCTCAACGCTGACCAGGTTCTTCTTGTTGGACAAGCACTCGTAACACTCTCAACCAAGTCATGGACACTGGGGGTGTGGAGCAGAAACGGCGACTGCTTTATTCTTTCGAAGGTAAGACCAGGCGGAGCCTTCGAAGTTGGTCAGGACATTCCCAGAAAAAACCTCGTCATTCTTTAAAAACCCCACAAGATCTCAACACCCCACAGCACGTGGGGTTTTATTTTGTCTTATGTGCTGTCGCCAAATACTTCCCCAAAAATTCCTCCTTATATTCAAAAAACTTTCCGTCGCGAATTGCCTCACGCATATTGTCTACCAAATGAATAATGAAATAAAGATTGTGAATCGCAAGCAGAGTAGCCGCGAGAATTTCATCGGCACGGAAAAGGTGTGCGAGATAGGCTCGAGTAAGATTTTTACAGGTGTAACATCCGCAACCCTCTTCAATCGGTCGGAAGTCACGGACGAATTCTGAATTAAGAAGGCGGATTTTTCCGCTTGAAGTGTATGTATTTCCATTTCTTGCAATACGGGTCGGCGCCACGCAATCAAAAAGATCAATTCCCTTTTCGACACCCATAAAAAGATCTTCTGGCTCACCGATTCCAAGCAAATGACGTGGTTTATTTTCCGGCAAAATTTCATTGACCCAACCAACAACTGACACCATATCTTCTTTAGAAAACGAGCCACCGATACCAAAACCATCAAAACCTGTGCCACCATTTTCAAACCCCATTGCGGCGATTGCTGCAGCACTTTCTTTACGCAAAACTTCAGAGCGTCCACCTTGGACGATTCCAAACAGCGCGATTTGGTGGTTGTTTGGCAATTTTTCGCCGCCAGCCTTGCCTTCCTTTTCAACCGCCTTTTCTTTCGCCAATTTTTCCGCATTCAGTTCGTTGTGTCGAACAAGCGATCGCTCTGCCCAGCGATGTGTGCGGTCGAGTGCCTCGCGTTGATAATGATTCGATTCCAAAGGTGACGTGCATTCATCAAATGCAAAAATAATATCCGCACCAAGGTTGTGTTGAATCTCCATAGATTTTTCTGGAGTGAAATAATGCGCGTCGCCGTTCAAATGAGATCGGAACATCACACCATTTGGATCAATAGTCGCAATTTTTTCTTTTTTCGGTTTGGCGTCAAAAGCCGCTTGGTCAGCCAAAAGCATTTCTGTATCCTGCTCTTTTGTCACCTTACTAATTCCCTTTCCGTACGCCGCACCGAGAGAAAAAACCTGGAAACCTCCAGAGTCGGTCATCATCGGACCATTCCAATGCATAAATTTATGAAGTCCACCGGCATCGCGAACGATTTCGTCATTTGGCTGTAAATAGAGATGATACGTATTCGCCAAAATAACCTGAGCTCCGAGATCACGGACTTGGTCTGTAGTGAGCGCCTTCACGGTCGCCTTGGTACCCACAGGAACAAACGCCGGGGTTTCGATAACTCCGTGCGCCGTTTCCAGTCGACCAGTGCGACCCAAATGACCTTCTAGTTTCTTTTCGACAGTGAATTTCATCATATATTCGATTTGTGTTAGCAATAATGATACAAAAGTGACGAAAAAACCACCCCTACGGGTGGTTTTCCTTTGTAAAAATTGTGGGGCTTTTGACGGCCTCCTAAAATTAATTAACCCCCAACAACTCAACCTCGAAGATCAATGTAGCGTTTGGTGGAATAGCACCCGGAACACCAGCTGCGCCATATGCGAGTTCACCAGGAATAATGAGGCGTCGAGTACCACCAACCTTCATACCCTTAAAGCCTTGGTCCCAACCAGCAATAACCTGACCCGCACCAAGGGTAAATTTGAATGGTCCTCGACCGATAGAACTGTCAAAAACCTTTCCGTCTGTGAATGCGCCAGTGTAATTGACGGTAATAGTTTTGCCAGCAACAGCTTCTGCACCTGTGCCAACTTTAATATCCTGAGCCTGAAAACCTGTTACTGAAGAAGAAAATGAATCGTCTGGTTGCATAGTTTGTGTTTGATTAGTTTGTGACTGATTTGGGTTCATAGTATCTGCACTTGTATCTGCTACTTCATTTGTGGTTGCATCATTTCCGAAGAAAGAAAAGAGCGTTCTGCCTGCTCCGTAAAAGACTGCAATAACCACAAGCCCCACAACGACCGCGACCCATTGTTTTTGATTTAATTTTTTCATGCGATCAAACTAATTGTCTCGAATAATTGTTGTTAGATCATTTAGTATACCGTACAATTATAACCATGGAAACAAATTCGAACATGGTTGTGTACGGTCCCCTGACCCGAAAACAACTGCAAGAATCCGCACTCATGCGCGTTCATCTTATTACCAAAGAATTCAGTGAAGGTTTTAGTTTTCTGGAAAATTATCCGAGATCTGTTTCAGTTTTTGGATCTTCACTTGTTACAGAAAAAAATACGTACTACAAAAAAGCAGTTTCGCTTACAAAACGCATTGCCAGTGAACTCCAGTACGCGGTTATTACCGGCGGAGGCCCTGGAATCATGGAAGCAGCTAACCGTGGTGCTTTTCTTGCAAAAGGAAACTCAATTGGCATAACAATTAACCTTCCGCACGAACAAACAACCAATATTTACCTCACCGACCATATCGCTCTTACCTATTTCTTTGCCCGAAAAGTCTGCCTTTCTTTTTCTGCAGAGGCATATATTTTCTTTCCTGGCGGCTACGGCACATTAGACGAACTTTTTGAAATTCTAACTCTTGTTCAGACCGGAAAAATTAGTCCAATCCCCATTATTCTCGTTGGTTCAAAATACTGGAACAAATTTAGAAAATTCATCAAAAAAGCTCCGCTCAGAAATGGCATGATCGATAAAACTGATCCAGATCTTTTCACTATTGTTGATGACGAAGATGAAATTCTTGAGATTATCCGTAAGGCACCGATCAGAAACGGTATTGAATATACCCACGTAAAGATATGAGCGAACTCGCCAATAAAAAGTGTGTACCCTGCGAAGATAAAACCGGAAAACTAGAATCCAATAAAAGCACTGAGCTCCTTGAAGAACTTGATAAATGGAAAATTATTGAGGATACGCATATTGAAAAAACGTTGCAATTTGTAGATTTTGCTGCGGCACTCGCGTTTATAAACAAAGTCGGTGAAATCGCCCAAAAAGAAAATCATCATCCCGATATCTATCTCTTTAGCTGGAATAAAGTAAAATTCACCCTTTCAACTCACTCAATTAAGGGTTTAAGCGAGAATGATTTTATCTTGGCTGCTAAGATCGACGAACTCGCCCGATAAATGGTATTATGGGCAACTGACGGAATTGTTCGAAGGTGCATTTATTTATGTCGAAAATTCTCAACATCGCCCATGTTTCTGCTGAAGTAGAGCCATTTTCCAAGACTGGCGGCCTCGCCAATGTACTCGGCTCTCTTCCAAAAGCCCACAAAGATCTCGGTCACGAGGTCGTTATAATTACGCCGTATTACGAACAGCTCATTAATAAAGGTGAACATGTGTTTGAGACCATCAGTGAAAATGAACACATTGAGCTTACTAAAGACATTTGGGAAGAAGTTGCGTATCTAAAAACTGTTCATCAGGGTGTCACAGTGTATTTTATTGCCAATAAAAAATATTTTGGTGACCGAACTACTTTATATGGCAGCAAAAACGACAACGCTCGTTTTATGTTTTTTGACGTAGCGGCGTTGCAGCTTTTGAAAAAGGTAAATTTCAAACCAGACATCATTCATTGTCATGATTGGCACACTGGTCTCATTCCGTACTTTTTGAAATGGCGATATCGAAAGGATCCATTTTGGCATGACACCGCAACTCTTTTCACTATTCACAATCTTTCGTATCAGCTTGGACATAATTGGTGGGAAATTCCACCCGAAGAACGCGATGACGGTCGCTCAACACTTATGTCCTTCAACGATCCTTGGATGGAGCGCATTAATTTTGCAAAGCGAGCGATTATTCATGCAGACGCAGTAAACGCAGTCTCTGAAACATACCGAGAAGAAATTCTCACCAAAGATTTCGGGCAGGAACTGCATCGAGTTCTCAAAAACCGCGAAAAAAGTGTTTTTGGTATTGTAAACGGTATCGACTACAGCGATTACAATCCCCTTACCGATCCCGGCCTTCATACTCATTACAGCGACAAATCTGTTACCCGGAAGCGATTTAATAAAAAGTGGCTTCAGAAGCATTACAAGCTCGAAGTGAACCCTGATATTCCACTCATTTGCATGACATCGCGAATTGTCGAGCAAAAGGGTTTTAAACTCGTCAGTATTATTTTACGAGCGCTGTTACATGCAGGTGTTCAGGTCATCATTATGGGCGACGGCGACAAAACCATCATGGCTGATCTCGTCGAAATTCAGAAAGAGTGCCCAAACCAGCTTGTCTTGGCACCTTTTGAAAAAGATCTCGAAACCTCACTGTATGCGGGTTCTGATATCTTCCTTTTACCATCACGGTTTGAACCTTGCGGCATCAACCAAATGATTGCCATGAGATATGGCTGTATTCCGGTTGTGCATCATATCGGCGGTCTTGCTGACACTGTTATCGACTACAATCCTGCCACCAAAAATGGCAACGGATTTACATTTACAAAATATGACTCTCGTCAGCTTTTGATGGCCACAACTCGCGCTATCGAAACTTTCAAACATAAGAAAATTTGGAAAGATCTGATGATCCGCGGCTTTAGACAAGCGAATTCTTGGGAAATTCCGGCACAAAAATATATCGATCTTTACCACACCACCCAAAAACTCCACAGAAAAAATCTTAGAGAAATTGAACAAAACTAATATGAAATGGATTAATTTCCTACATCTCTATCAGCCGCCAACACAAAGCAAAGAAATCCTCGATACTGTCACCCACGAAAGCTACTTCAAGATTATTGAGTTACTCAAAGAGTTCCCGAAATTAAAACTGACAATAAATATGTCGGGTTCTCTACTTGAACTTCTTGAACGCCATGGGTACGAAGGTCTCATAAAATCTTTTGCACAATTTGCTCGTGACGGCAGGATTGAAATCGTAGGAAGTGCCATGTACCATCCCATTTTGCCTTTGATTCCGGAAACAGAAGTCCGCGAACAAATTCAACTTCAAAATTGCATATGTCAAAAATGGTTTGGAGAAACATATAAACCTCGTGGATTTTATTTGCCCGAAATGGCATACAGCGAGTCTGTAGCGCACATCCTCAAAGAACTTGGGTATGAATGGATTATTTTAGGTGAAGTTCATGCGGGAACAGAAAAAATTAACCCAGCAATCAGGTATCACATACAAAACATTGGTCTGGATGTAATTTTTAGAACCGACGGTATATCAAAAACCTTTCCACCAGAATCAGTATTAGAAAATCCAGAGTATTTCAACAAACCACACGTCATTACCGCGCATGATGGCGAACTCTACGGACACTGGCACAAAGATGATAAAGGATATTACAAAAAAGCCTTTACTCATGCGAATATTGAATTTGTGACGATTACTGAGTATCTCGCGGGCCTCAAGGAGACAAAAAATATTTCTATTCGAGACGCAAGCTGGGAATCAACCGAGGAAGAATTAGCGGCAGGAATTCCCTACGCACTTTGGAAAATGCCCGGCAATGTAATACATGAAAAATTGTGGGGCTTAGCTGATTCTGTAATTACCATGATTAGAAACCATCCATATGACGCAAACATACAACCTGCCAATATGCGTTTGAGTCGAGGTCTGGCAAGTTGTGCGTGGTGGTGGGCCAGTGAACGCAAGCTCGGTCCGTTTTCTCCAATTACCTGGAACCCAACTGAAATAGAAAAAGGTGCCACCGAACTTCTGACAGCCGCTCGAACATTAAAAAAAGTTGATCCTGAAATCAGGATTAAAACTGAAAAGATTTTTACTGACCTCCATGATACAGTGTGGAAAAGCCATTGGATAAAAAACACTAATTAAATCTAATTCAATTCAGCATGAAAAAACTCAGAATTGCCCAGGTTGTCTCATTTCAAGAAAGCGTACCACCAATTTCACAAAGTGGACTCGAGTTCGCTGTGTCGTGGATTACGGAAGAATTAGTTGCTCGGGGTCATGATGTGACACTTTTTGCACCAGAAAATTCAAAAACAAACGCAAAATTAATTTCATTGATTCCTAAACATATATGGAGCATAAAACATCCACATGATATTTGGGGTAGCACCTGGAGAAGCGCCTGGAACACGTCTCTCGTGTCTTCCCTTGCCAAAAATTTTGATGTTATACACGTTCACACGGGCACAATTGCCCTTTCGATGCCATTCATCCAAACCCCAGTGGTCTTCACCCTACACCATAGATTCACTGACGACGTATGGAGTCCAGAACTTGCTGACCCTAAGCATCTCGAGTCTATGAAATATATTTTTGAGCAGCTTTCAAAAATAAACTATGTTGCAATAAGCAAAAAGCAGGAAACAGATTTTCTTGCAGCAGAAAAATTTTATTTTAAAAATCACACGACAATTCATAACGGCATCCCGGTCGAACAGTTCTCTTTCAATGACAAACCGAAGGATTATCTTCTTTTCATTGGTTACATAAATAAAAATAAGGGTGCTGATGTTGCTGTGCGAGTCGCCAAAAAGCTCAATATGAAACTTATCCTTGCTGGCAACAACTACGGCGAAGAAAAGTTTTTTGATGAACATATTCGTCCATATTTAAGTGACGATATTCAGTACGTTGGTCCAGTGAATTTCGAACAAAAGAATGAGCTGTATAAAAACGCACGCGCAAAACTAGCACCAATTCTGTGGGACGAGCCATTCGGTCTTACGATTGTTGAATCTCAGGCGTGCGGAACTCCAGTGATTGCCTTCAATAAGGGTGCTGCTTCTGAAATAATTAAGCACGGTGAAACTGGCTTTGTGGTAACCACAGAAGAAGAAATGATTGAAGCGGTTGGAAAAATCGACCACATCGACCGAAAGAAATGTCGCGAATGGGTTGAAGAAAATTTTTCTGTATCAAAAATGGTTGATGGATACGAGAAGCTCTATCAGGGTCTCATTTCAAAAAATAAATAAATGGCTGTAGAAACACACATTTACGACGATACGTTTTTCGAAAACACTCGAAAGTTCGAAGAAGAGTCTGCTCGATCTTTCGTCAAAATTATTCTCGAAAATTTTACACTTGAGTCCGTCGTCGATATTGGTTGTGGTGTTGGAATATATCTCAAAGAATTCCAGGCAGCTGGAAAGGAGGTTTTGGGATATGACGGCGCACCAGCAGCAATAAAAAACTCACTCGTAGGCAAAAACATACAGCTTCACGACCTTTCTACTCCCCTTCAGCTCGATAAAAAATTCGATCTTTGTATGTGTGTCGAGGTTGCCGAGCATTTACCACCTGAATCTGCGGATACGATTATCGAGACCCTTATCGGCCTTTCTGACACAGTTATTTTCACTGCCGCAATTCCTGGCCAGGGTTCGCGGGAAATTGGTCATATAAATGAGCAGCCACATGAATATTGGATAGAAAAATTTGAGAAGAATGGTTTTACATATCAAAAAGAACTTTCAGAAAAAATTTGCGAACAGCTCAAAGCCAGTGGCGTCATTTGGTGGATTGTACAAAACTGTATGATTTTTAAGAAAACTTCGTGAGCTTAAGATCGGCGAATAAAAACTCATTTCAAAAACAAGGTATTATATAGGTATGAAAAGTTCGAATCTCCCCTGGTACAAAAAATCCGTCATCTACCAAATCTATCCGTGGAGTTTTAAAGACAGCAACGCTGACGGTGTTGGTGACCTCAAAGGCATTATCGAAAAGCTTGATTATTTAAATGACAGCACCAACCAATCCCTTGGTGTAGGTGCGATTTGGCTTTCCCCTATTTATCCATCGCCAATGAAGGATTTTGGCTACGATATTTCTGATTATTGTAATATCGATCCCCGATTCGGAAGTTTAGAAATTTTTGGTGAGCTCGTCAGCAAAGCCCATGATCGCGGAATCAAAATCATCATGGATCTTGTGACCAACCACACCTCCTCACTGCATCCATGGTTTATAGAATCTCGATCTTCAAAAAATAATCCTAAGCGTGATTGGTACATTTGGCATGATCCAAAACCTGATGGCTCCGAGCCAAACAACTGGATCAGCGTTTCTGGTGGATCTATGTGGACTCTGGATGAAAAAACCAACCAATATTATCTCCATAACTTCTTGGCAGAACAGCCAGATCTTAATTGGCGTAACAAAGAAGTACAGGAAGAGATGAAGAAGATCATGGAATTCTGGATTGCACACGGAGTAGATGGATTTCGTGTCGATGCGGCCAGTCATTTTGTAGAGGATGAGCAATTTCGTGACGATCCAGCAAATGAAAAATATATTGAAGGAAAAACCAGTCCGTACGAAAAATTTTCTCACACGTTTAGTACTAATCAGCCCGAGGTGAAAGAAGTCATCAACCTCATGTGCAATATTTGTTCAGAAAACAAAGACATTTTTATTGTCAGCGAAACATATCTCGGACTTGAGGACATAAAAAGATTTTATAGATTTTGTGACACGCCAGTCCAAGCGCCATTTAATTTTCAGCTCATGGGACTTCCTTGGTCTGCACAAAACTTTCGAACCGCAATAGACACCTACAATGCTGCCCTTTTACCTGAGGACGTACCGATCTTTGTTTTAGGAAACCACGATCGCATGCGTTTGGCATCACAGCGAGGAATCCATCAGGCTCGAGCGGCAGCTGTCCTTTTACTCACACTGCGAGGCACACCATTTGTGTACTACGGCGAAGAAATCGGTATGCATGACGTTGGTATTCCTCCTCAAAAAATGCGTGACGGATTTGCCGAAACCCTAGGTAATAGTTTTAGCCGCGACCCACAACGAACGCCGATGCAATGGAATGCGGATGATCATGCCGGATTTTCTACCGTTGAACCCTGGCTACCAATTTCAAAGGATTTTAAAGAAGTGAATGTCGCTTATCAGGAAACTGACCCATATTCTATTCTCAATCTATACAAAACACTCATTCAATACAGAAACATAAGTGACACACTATTGCTCGGCACATATAGATCAATCAATGCCGAGGCACCAGAAATATATGCATACGTTCGAGAAACCAAAAATGAACTATTGTTGATATTGATAAATTTTTCTGGTGTTACTATTACAGAACCGCTGGCAACAAGGAAATATACGATGATCTGCACAAGCAATCTCGATATTCCAAAAGGAACACAGATATCAGAGAGCATAACCTTGCGTCCACACGAAGCTTGTATCCTTCGATTAGAAAAATAAAGTGTATTAAAATATTTATACAACCATGTCACTCTTTTCAAAAATGGATTCGAAAATTATTAACACGACCCGCGCATTCGAGTTACCATTCGCTCGTTTGGCTTTTTTTGTGGTGTATTTTTGGTTTGGAATTTTAAAACTTTTTGATGCGAGTCCGGCAAATCCCCTTGTTGATTCCCTTCTTCAAAAAACCTTGCCGTTCATGACATTTGGAACATTCATTATGCTTCTTGGTGTCTATGAGCTCATTATCGGTATCAGTTTTCTAATCCCACGACTCTCCCGTGTATCAATCTTTCTCCTTATTCCGCATCTTATTGTGACCGTAATGCCGCTGATTCTTTTACCCGCGATCACCTGGCAGTCTTGGTTTATTCCAACCCTCGAAGGTCAGTACATTATTAAAAATATTTTGATCATTGCCCTTGCCCTCGAAATCGCCGGCAGCCTTCGACCGATGAAAAGCAGGTAGAGGACAAGTGGGTTGTGTGACAATTCTAAAACCACTATAATTTCATCAGAACTTGTGTAGGTAAGGTACTCCGTACTGAAACCCATTCACTTTTAAAGGAGAAGACGTGGAAACCACAGAAAGCAATCCCGGCGGAAATACGAAACCACCCCTTTTCGTGAAGAACAGCGACGACGACCCAAACCTCTTCACCGCGCAAAATGCTTCCGGAGACGACAAATCAACAGCGGACAAAGCTGGCACGCAACCCTAGCCAGTCACTTCTCCCAAACAAAAACCTCAGCAAAGCTGAGGTTTTCTTTATTTACACTTGATTTTCATCTGCACAACTTACATCCCCTTTTTCATTGCCGTGTATTTGCCAGGTCCACAGAACATGATCGCAAGCAACGACGCGAGAAGCACGAGATCAAGTTCATATCCCCCCAAGAACCCAACCTTAAGCGTTGCCATTTTTACATAGAAAGTTGCCACAACCATCACACCAGTAAGAAGTAAAGCTGCAAGGTCAGTCCAAAGACCCAAAACCAAAGCAACACCACCCACAAGCTCTATAGTCGCCACAACATAGGCCAAAAACGCTGCCAGGCCAAGTTGACCAAAGAAAGCGATTGTCTGGTCCATAGCCCCAAATTTTGCCCAACCGTGAGCAATAAACGCTGCGCCAACAACTACCCGAAGCAAGAACATACCGAGATCGTGATTCTTTTTGATATTCACCATAAAATTAAGAACTTTTAAAATTACGCGCACAATTGTTAATTACTTCAATTCCAACGCATAGAAAAAGTATACGCTAGAGGAGAACTAGGCACGAGTAATGTCGCGTGGATAAAAAATATCAAGCGTCCAATCGACCGCGATTTTAATTCGCTTCGGCCATGATGGGAATTTGAAGAGGTAGACTGTTCGCCAAACAAACCAGGCCACTGGTCCCATCCAAAAAGTGTTGAAGAAATATCCAGCAGCCTGCCACTGGCCAAGTGAAACCAAATCGCCGATTGGTTTGTACACGAACGGTTTAGTTTTTCGGCCGCGCAAATCAGCAATAATATTATCTGCAACGGTTTGGGCTGCCTGCACCGCCATCTGCGCATGCATTGGCAATCCTTCGTTTTCAAAAGTCGCCACGTCTCCCAGTGCGTATATATTTTCTTGACCAAGAACTTTCAAATTTCGATCCACCGCAATTCGACCGCGAGTTTTTTCGCCAACTAATGTTATATCCGCATCAGGCACGTTCGCTTTCACACCAGCGACCCAAATGACATGCGGCGAATCGATTCTTGAACCATCCACCAGCACGACGCCCTGCGCGTCTACAGCACTGACCCGACTGCCAGTTCGAACCACCACACCTTCACGAGTCAACACTTCTCGCGCTCGCTTTTGGAGTTTTGGATTAAACGCATTGAGCAATTCCTTTTCGCCAGCCACAACATAAATTTT
>JAHFLV010000004.1:13407-48027 GCA_023264565.1 Candidatus Zambryskiibacteriota bacterium | reverse complement strand
AGCGCGACTTCGAGAGTCTTGATGGTCTTTTCGAGGTCGAAGATTTCGATACGGTTCTTAACACCGAAAATAAATGGCTTAGTAGAAGGATGGCGCCTTGATTTAACAAAACCGAAATGTGCACCGACCTTAAAAAGCTCGGTGACGATAGCTGAATCTTTGTTTTTTGTAGTTTCTGTTGTCATTAAATTAAAAGGCGTTTCCTTAGAAAACGCTTGGGAAGTCTAACAAAATGGGTGGTTTTTTGCAAACAGGCAGCAAAGTCGTCATTTTGAGTGCAGGATATGGAATATAAAATTTGACAAAACTAATACTTTATTTTATTCTATATTCAGACGTTTGGAGCACCTCGCTCTTTCCTCATCTGCACTCTCACCCATAATTTAGGAGATCAACGATGGCAAACCCGACAGACGCAGGCAGGGACATGGACAAGATCGTGTGGCCAAAAGAGCCCCACCTCAGCAACCCCCGGGCATGGAAACGCAATGTTGAGGTAGTCAAAATGCTCACAAAACTGGGCACGGTTACAGCCTGGGAACGCGGTGAGGATCGTGACGATAGGTACAAACTACCTCGCCGATACAAGATCGAAGGAGTACAAGTTGAGTTCCTACCGCATTGGGGTCAATACAACATTCAATCCGTGACACTCGACGTCCCCAAGTCAGCAGAGGATGTGCTCGCAGCAGTCAGAGCCGTCAAGGCACTTCTTTCGTACGGTTTAGCCCGAAAACAAGAATGAGATTCAAATCACAAGCCCCGAGATAACATCAAGGGGCTTTCTTTTTTAAAAATTATTCGCTATCGCCTTCCACCTCACCTCCCTCACCAGAAGAAATCCCCTTCCCAGCACTTCGCTCCTGCAAGCTTTCAATAATCGCATCCATGTCCCCGGCAAAAATATTTTCGATATTGTGCCATGACTCTTTCAAACGATGGTCGGTAATTCGATCCTGCAAAATGTTGTAGGTACGGATTTTTTCAGAACGGTCAGCGGTACCGACAAGATCCTTTCGCTCTGCTGAATGTTTTTTTGCCTCAGCTTCCTGATGAGCGACGTCGAGTTTAGCCTGCAAAACCTGCATAGCCTTTTCACGGTTGGCAGACTGACTGCGTTCAGACGTACATTTTGCATCAATACCAGTTGGTTTGTGAATCAAGCGGACCGCAGTTTCGACTTTGTTGACGTTCTGACCGCCAGCGCCGCCCGATCGTGAAAATTCCATTTCGATGTCCGCTGGATTGATTTCGATTTTGGTTTTCTTGCGAATAGGCAAAATCGCTACTGACGCAGTAGATGTATGAACTCGTCCAGACTTTTCGGTCGCTGGAACGCGCTGAATGCGATGCACGCCGGATTCGTATCGTAAATCTTTGTAGACTCCCTTTCCTTTTATTTCAAAAGAAGCTTCTTTGTAGCCACCAAGGCTATTTTTCGCCTCTTCCAACACTCGAGCAGTCCAACCGCGACGTTCGGCATATCGGCGGTACATAGTAGCCAATTTTTCCGCAAAAAGGGCCGCTTCGTCGCCACCGGCACCTGCGCGAACTTCCAGAATGATTTCATTTGGAAATTCTTCTTCGGCAAAGTCCTTGGCCACAATTTCCTTCATTTGAGTCATGAGTGACTCTTTTTGAGCAACAATGCTTTCGAGTTCATCTTTAGAAAGTTCGACAAAAGACGGGTCGGATTCGGCCATCTTTTTTACTTCTGCCTCTTCTTTTTCGAGCTTAGAGTAAAGTTCAGCAAGAAACGAGGTCTTGGAATTTTGTTTAAAACTATCGAGGTTCATTACGCTGCAGATTCCTGCGCGTTTGAAGCTGAAGCATCAGATGGAGTTTGTTCTGGAGTAGAAGAAACGACTTCTGCGTTTTTCTTTGAGACCTTTGGAGCGGCTGCAGCTCGGCGGTTCTTGAACTTTTCAACTCGGCCGGCGCTGTCGAGACTCTTTTCCTGACCTGTGTAAAAAGGATGGCATTTGCTGCAGATTTCAACTCGAATAGACTCTTTTGAAGAGCCAACGGTGAATTTGTTGCCGCATGCGCATTCTACGGTCGCTTTTGGAAAATATGTTGGGTGAATTTCTGCTTTCATATATTTGTGCTGGATACTATATCAGAGGCCCTGAAGTGGGTCAATCATTGTCTCTTGGATGACTTTTGCATGATTCAACACACTGTCGGCATACGCCAAACCACGGGTTGCCCAGGCACCACCGGCATAGTATCGGCCTGCGGCTTCACGTTCTGCGGTATAGCTGCCGTTCACACCACCCAAATCAGCCAAGAAAAGACCGGTTGCCATAAACGCATCCTTTGGATCCCATGGGTTTGGAGTTTTGATACCGTTCGCGGCAGCAATGCGCGCTTCGTATGTAACCCAGGTTGAAGGAATAAACTGTGATGGACCCATTGCACCACCGTAACCACCTGGCTGCGGACATGAAACCGGCTGGCTGAATGGATCGAAACCAAGTCGCTGAGCAATCGCAAGGAAAATAGGTACATCACGGGTCGGATGCATAATACCTTTGAACGGTGTACCTGTATTTTTACCAACACCATCACCGGTCTTTGGATCTTTGACGTAACATTGACCAACGTTTCGTCCGAGGTCGGATTCTTGAGTCAAAATCGCCAAAATAAATGCTGGTCGAACGCCGGTTTTTTTTGAAACAGCATTGGCATAGGTCAACGCTGTGCCGAATGGAATCGCTGCGGTGTCTCGGAGAGCAAAAAGGGCAGAACGAATTTGGGCGGCCTTTTGCTGACGATCCGCCAAGACTTGCTCATATGATTTTTCCTGAGTTTTACTGATTTTGAGCAAAGCCTGTTTTTCAGCTTCGGTTTTTTCAACGCTACTTTTTTGAGTTTCGATTACCGCCTTTGCATCAGTTTCCTGATTTTTTTTCGAATTTAAAACAGCCTTTTCGGTTTCAGTCTGGCTTTTTGCAGTACGCACATCGGCAAACAAATCCTGCATCGAAAGCTTAATTGAATTATACGCATCTACGTCAGAGAAAAAGTCAGAAAGTTTTTTGTCAGAAAGAGCAACTTCGACAACCGAATATTCATCGATTTCATTGGTTTTTCTAATAAGCTCTGAAAGCGACTCCTTTCCACGAGCAATTTTAGAATTCAGCTGGCCGATAGTTTGTTCTTTTTGAGTAATATCTTTACCGAGTGTTTGGATGGCTAAATTTTTTGCCTTAATAACGAGCTTTGCCTGCTCGATTTTTGCAGCCAAAATAGCGGCGTCGCGTTCTATGGAGCCAGTCTCTTTTCGCTTAGCGTCGAGCACAACTGTCCATTGAGCAATTTCAGCTTCGGTCTTTGCGAGCTCGGCACGAAGAGCGGCTTCGCGGTCAGCAGTGTCTGAAGCACTTGTAGAGGCTGGAATTGTTTTGGTCGCCGCTATCGCAGAAAGAGCAGAAAAATAGGTAGTAAAAGAGAAAGCAATGAGAAGTATTGCTGACAAAAAAACCAAAGCTCTTTTTTGGAAAAAACGCATATGCATACTATATCATGTGAGACGAACGAGGCACCGTGTACTTACTCACGCGTATAATAAAAAAATCCAATCTTCTTTTGTAGCGGTTAGCCGAAGCGGAAAAAGAAGATTGGATTTTTTATGTAGTTTTATTTGTCTGACTTTTCGGCTTTTTCGCCTTTTGCTGGAGCAGCGGCACCTTCTTCACCCTCTTCTTCTTTCTTACCCTTCTTCTCGACTTCGATTGCTGAGAGGTCCACTGGAGCTGCAACTTCTTCAACTTCTTCTTTTGGTTCAGAAACGAGAGCAATGACTTCGGCTGCGTCTTCAATAAGAGTTACGCCTTCTGGGAGCTTAATGCTGCCTGCAGCGATCTGGCTGTCGAAAGATGTAAGAGAAGAAATATCGACTTCGATTTTCTTAGGCAAATCCTTTGGCATTGCTTCGATCTTCAAATTGTGGAGAACTTTGATGAGAATACCACCGAGATCTTTGACCGCAGGAGAAACACCAACGAATTCCAGAGGAATGTCGATTTCGAGTTTGTGACCTTTTTCGAACACATAAAAATCAGCGTGGCGAGGCATTTCGGTGATTGGATCGATATCCACATCATGAATGAGAGATTCAAGATCACCCTTGTCGCTGTTCAAAACAACAACAGAAGATTCACCCGCCTGTTTCCATACTTTCATAAAATCTGCCATTCCGACAGAAACCGGAGTGGACTTTTCTTTTTTGCCGTAAAAAACAGCAGGCATGAAGCCTTCGTCACGAACTTTATAGAGACTTTCCCCGACATCGCGGGCCTTTACTTTTAAGCTAAGCATCCGGCTATTATATTCGAGACTGATAAAAAATCAATACGTGCGGCCGGTTTTCTGCCCTGACAACCGATTTTATTAAAATTTGGCAAAGAAAAACCCCGTCTCCGACGGGGTGCAGTAGCACAGCGAACATATTGTGAGCTTAGGCAGCCAAGGGCGGCCGAACCAGACGAAGCCCGGTCTGAAGCTCCTCGAGGAACATGTCGTACGCGATCCGATGCGAAACATTGTGCGGATCGTAGACGAATGCCACCCCCATGCTGGTACCAGCACCTCCGACTGGATTGCGACCTTCCAGGCCGATTTTCAACCAGTCCGAACCAAATTCAGGATGCTCATAACGCCAGCACCCCTTGTCGAAATCCCACCGAAGCTCACCACCGAGTACTGACGAGGTACACTCATCGGTCCGGTATTCGGAGAGCCCTGCCGCCGACATCATGTCGTACACGACAACCACCAACGAGGTGGGGTTGGGCTGACGGTCCAAAAGACTAAGCAGACGCTGTGACAAAAGGTCCATAGTTGCCTCCTTACAACAAGGTACAAAAGAACCACACGCTGCGGTTCTGCGTATATAATACACGTTTTCAGGGCAATGTCAACCTAGCTCTTCACGATATGTTTCTCCATATAGTCGAGACTTCCACCGACCTTTTTTCCAGGATTGAACATATTTTTTCGATCGAAAATATTTTTAACATCAACAAAAAGCGAATAGATTTTTGGACCGAACATTTTTGGTAAATACGGGGTGCGGACAATGCCGTCGTTGTGTTCTGCGGTTATTGAACCTTCATACTTCAAAACAAGATCATAAATTTTATCTGACACCGTGCGAATGAGCGCCCGATTCTTTTGTTTCTTCATATCCATAAGCGGAATGATATGAAAATTACCATTACCCGCATGACCGGCGATTGTGTAGAGCAAGTCATAGTCGTCGAGAATCGCTCGCATCTTTGGGAGAAACTCTGGCAAGAATTCTGGACGAACAATCACGTCGTCTATAAAAGGAGCAGTGCGCATACCGCGGACATGTTTGCGAAGAAGGTTAAAACTTTCACGACGAATCGTCCAATATTTTTCGGATTCATTTTCTGAACGAATCAGGCGAGTTTTGAATTTAAAGGGCGCTATCTTTTTTTGGAGTGCCACCATGTGGTCGTGAATTTCTTGTTCACTATCCCCCGCAAATTCCACGAGCAAAATTAGTTTTGGAATGCCGCCAGTCAAAATCATCAACACCTCTGGAATAAAACTCAGCATGAGTTTTAAGAAACTGCTTGCGTGCATGGTTTTCATCATTTCTGGTAAAAAACGCATGGCCATTTTCATGGTGCTGTCATCGTATGACTCCAAACTTTCTGGTTTGAAAGCTAAAATTTCGTTTACCAGTTCTCCAAGGCGCGTAAGGTTCGGCATAAATACCACAAACAGTTTTGAAATCTTTTTGACTGGCACAAGTTTGAGAGTTGCTTCTGTTACGATACACAAAGTTCCCTGCGAACCAACAATAAGTTTGGTAAGGTCAAAGGTTTTTCCATCCCACACATTCCACAAATAGTATCCAGCAGAATTTTTAGAAACTTTTGGCTTGGCCGCCATAATTTCTGCCTGGTTTGCAGTAATGAGAGCAAAAATCTGTTTATAAAAAGTACCCTCAAAATTTCCTTGAGCCATTTTGACGTCGAGTTCAGCTTTTGTAAGAGGCTTCACAGTGTATTCATTTCCATCAGCAAAAATTGCCTTGAGTGACATAACGTAATTTTCCATTTTGCCGTACTGCAGGGTTTTTTCTCCAGCCGCATTGTTGGCGACCATGCCGCCCAAGGCACAGAGATTTTTTGACGCAGTAAAACATGGCAAAATCGCACCGAGTTTCAAAGTTTCGACTTCAAAATCGCGATAAAAAGTGCCGGGCAACACGACAGCCTGCTCTTTCGTAAGAGATTTGATGCCGTGCATGTATTTGGTGAAATCGACAATTATTGACTCGTTGAGCGAGCCACCAGACATACAAGTACCTGCTGAACGCGCAGTAATAGAAAGTGACTGATATTCTGGGTCAACATCGGCACCACCGGCCTCTGCGGCGGCTTTCTTTTCATTCACAAACTTCACGAGTTCTTTGATGTCCTGGGCATCTTTTGGGAACACTACAAGCCTTGGGCGCACTTCAAAAAGACTGGCATCATGGCTGTATGTTGTGAGGGTCGCATCGTCCCCCATCACGTCGCCCTTAAAAAATAATTTAATTTCTTCTTTGAGTGTCATAAAAAACTTTTAAAAACAAGCATTATTTCATCTTATTGAACACGCGAAGTTTTGTATCAACGAGTTTTTCCATAGCCGCGACAGAATTTTTGAGAATTTTATATGGAGCCACTTCTTCTGGGTTTTCTTGAAGAGAAAGTTTGAGAGCGTCACGGAAAGCAACGCGAAGTTCGGTGTTGATATGCACAATAGAAACACCGACATCGATTGCCGCAGAAAAATCTTCTGAAGAATTTCCAGAGCCACCATGAAGGACGAGCGGGATGCCAACGGCATCGTAAATTTCTTTGATGCGATCGATATTGAGTTTAGGGTCAACACCACCACGAAGCATGCCATGGAAATTTCCGACCGCAGGAGCTAGCAAATCAACGCCAGTTTGTTCAACAAAAACCTTTGCCTGCTCGACTGTTGTGAGACCCTTTTCAAGATCGACACCCTCAGGGATAGCATCTAAAACTTTTGAAGATTGGCCAATGAAACCAAGCTCACCTTCGATAAGCGGCTTGTGGCTGAGAGTTCGCGCATACTCGACGCATTCTTTTGCCTTAGCAACATTTTCTTCGAACGAAAGTTTTGCGCCGTCGAAAATTGCTGCGTCAAAACCAGCATCAAGTGCTTCTTTTACTTTTTCGACTGTGTAGGTATGGTCAGCGTTAAGAAAAACTGGGTACGAATATTCTTCGCGAAGGCTTTTCACAAGCGCCGCAACCTGACGAACTCCTAAAAATTCTCGCTCACCTTCTGAAACACCGGTAATCACCGGTACGTTGAGCTTTCGAGCGGCGTTAAAAATCGCCCACATTCCCTCGATATTTGAAATATTAAAATGACCAACCGCGACCTTTCTTTTTCGTGCGTCCTGAATATATTCTGCAAGTGTTTTCATTGCGAAATTATATCATGCATAAAAAAGCCGCCGATACAGAATTTGTACCGGCGGTGTGGAAGACTCGAACAAGGAACACGGGGTCAGGGGTTGGTACGTGCGGGCAGCGGCACATCAGGAAGAAGAGACGTGTAATGAGTGGACGGTGTAGGGTCCAGCGGGTTGCGGACAGCGGACCAACTCCCCTGTTCCTGCTTCTGGTCCTGACCTTGTCGTCTGTCAGCACTAAAGGCTCCGGCAACAACACGAACAAGCTGAAGGCCAATGGGTGGTCCGAGATTAAAATCACTCATGGTGAACTCCTGTGCGTATGCTTATGTGATCTACTCTTTCATAACAATAGAATTTTTTAATGAAATGTCAACCCCAAGAATATGCGAAGGAATTAAGCGGTCTGAAATATTACTTGATATACTTTGTGCATGAAACAAATTGATTTTCTCGCCATCGGCGACATTGTGATCGACGCATTTATCAGATTGAAGGAAGCTTCTGTTCACTGCAACGTAAACCGTGACGACTGCGAACTCTGTATGGCTTTTGGCGATAAAATTCCTTTTGAGTTTGTCGAGGTTGTGAGCGCGGTTGGTAATGGACCGAACGCCGCTGTCTCTGCTGCACGTCTTGGTTTGAACTCTGCGATCATGACCGATATTGGTGGTGATCAAAATGGCAAAGATTGTATCGAGACCACAAAAAGGAATGGGGTTTCTACTAAATATATTTCTCGCCATCGAGGTTTCAAAACCAACTATCACTATGTGCTCTGGTTTGAAGACGAGCGCACAATTCTAGTGAAGCATGAGGATTTCCCCTATCGTTTTATGGCACCTCGCAAGAATCCACGTTGGGTATATGTGACTTCTTTGGGTGCGAATTCTTTGAACTATCAGTTGGAAATCGGCGCATGGCTTGAAAAAAATCCCGATATCAAACTTGCCTTTCAGCCGGGTACATTTCAGATGAACGCAGGGCACGAAAAACTCGCAGCGTTTTATAAACGAGCGGAAATCTTTTTCTGCAACGTCGAAGAAGCAAAACGAATTTTGAAAATGCCTGCGGAAGAAATGAGCGGTTCTTTAGAAGAAGTTGTTAAAAAATTGATCGCTGGCATGCATGCACTTGGACCAAAGATTGTCGTGATCACCAACGGACCAAAAGGTGCGTATGCCTCTGACAGCAGCACGAGCGGCACAGGTGGCGCAGGCGAAGTTTGGTTCATGCCAACATATCCAGACCCAAAACCGCCGTATGAACGCACAGGTGCCGGTGACGCATTCGCATCGACCTTCACGGCCGCTCTCGTACTTGGAAAAAGTATTCCTGAAGCCATGAAATGGGCTCCGATTAACTCTATGTCTGTTGTGCAAGAAATCGGCGCACAGAAAGGATTGCTCACACAAGAAAAGTTGTTGGAATATTTGAAAAATGCTCCGGCGGAGTATGTGCCAAAGAAAATTTAATTGGTAACCAAATAAAAAAACCGGTACATATAACCGGTTTTTTTATTTTATTTTCTTTCGATCACTCTCTTAACAGCTTTTTTAATAGCTTCGACAGTCATTCCATAATGTTCGAGGAGTTCGTCTGTTTTTCCAGACTGACCGAATTGATCATCAACACCAATGAATTCCATTGGAGTTGGCACATGTTTTGCGAGACATTCGGCAACCGCGCTACCCATGCCGCCACGAATTTGATGTTCTTCGACTGTTATAACCGCGCCAGCAAGTTTGGCTTGTTTAATGATCGCCGCTTCGTCGAGGGGTTTGATAGTAGAAAGATTTAAAACGTTTACCTGTATACCTGCACCGTTTGAGCCGCCAGCTTGGCCGAGTTCATGGGCCGCAACAAGCGCTTTGTGTGTGAGCGCGCCGGTTGAAATAATGACTACTTCCGGCTTTTTGGTTTCATAAAAAAGTTCTGCTTTGCCAATTTCAAAAGGAGTTTCTTCAGTCGTCATGATCGGCGTTTTTTCTCGAGCGAGACGAATGTAGACCGGGGTGTCAGTTTTTGCCGCAGCGACGGTCGCTTTTTTTGCTTCAACAGAATCGCATGGAGAAATGACGACCATTCGTGGAATAACACGAGTGATGGCCATGTCTTCGACAGCCTGATGCGTGCCTCCATCAGGACCCACAGAAATTCCTGCATGCGAACCGGCAATTTTTACCGGCTGATTGTTATAGCAGATAGTGGTGCGAATTTGTTCCCAATTTCTGCCAGGAGAAAACATGGCGTAGGAAGTAATAAACGGAATCTTCCCCATCGCCGCCATACCAGAGGCAACAGATGCCAGGTTTTGTTCAGCCACGCCGACTTCAATAAATCGCTCTGGAAATTTTTTCGCAAACAAATGAGTTTGGGTGGATTCAGTAAGGTCGGCACACAAAGCCACAACTTGTGAATCAGCTTCACCCGCAGCCAAAAGTCCTTCACCATACCCTTTTCGGATTGGCTGTTGCTCGACGTCTGTGTCGAAAACTTTTTGATTGAGGTTAGAGTTGAGCATGATTGTGAAATGGTTTATAAAATTTTCCTGGTAAACATCTCTTTATTTTCCAAACAACGCACCGAGAATTGCTCCGACAATAACAGTAACAATGAGGTAAAAAATTATGAGACATATAAACCCTGCGGACGTAGGTTCACCAAAGAAAAAAGAGGATTTGTATAATGTTGTACCGATTAGAGGACTTATAAACGGACTGAGCTTCTCAGCAACAACCTCGATAAGTATGCGAATTATTACAGCAAGATTAACAATAATACTGTCACTTTTTGCCTGAAGAGTCAGAACAAAGGCTCCTCCCCAGATTGCGAAGAAAACGATTGGCGTTCCAAGTATCCACTTACTCATGATAGTTTTTATTACACATTATTATCCGCAGTTATTCATGTTCACTTCGAATCTTCCCTCCCAACGTTCGCAACGCATTCAGCGCCATCGCCGCTTCTTCTTTATTTGGCGGTTTGCCATGCCATTCGAATTTGCGTTCGAAATCTGGCACGCCTTTGCCAGGAATCGTGCGGGCAATAATCACTGATGGCTTTTCAAAAACAGCTTTTGCCTTGCCCACAGCATCAATTATCTCTTCCATGTTGTGCCCATCGATTTCCTGCACATGCCAGTTCCACGCTCGCCATTTATCTGCCAAAGGTTCGAGTGGCATAATGTCTTCAGTAAAACCGTCGATCTGAATATTATTTCGGTCGACGATCGCAATCAGATTTCTGAGTCGATTTTTTCCCGCCAACATCGCCGCCTCCCAGATTTGGCCAGAGTCGTGTTCACCGTCGCTCAAAAGTGCGTAAATGGTTTTGTGACTTTCGACACCATTGTCGATTTTGTCTGCGAGTGCCATACCAACAGCCTGTGAAAGCCCAGAAGCGAGCGGACCAGAACTAGTTTCAAGCATTGTCAGATATTCTCGGTGTGGATGGCCCTGGAGGCGACTACCGAACTTACGAAGAGTCTGTAGCTCTTCCATTGGGAAATATCCAGCGTGAGCCATAGTCGCGTACAACACCGGACAAATATGGCCATTGGAAAGCACAACTCGGTCGCGGTCAGCCCAGTCAGGACGCTTTGGGTTGTGATTTAAAATATGAAAAAAGAGAGCGGTGAAAACGTCGGCCATACCGAGAGGTCCTGCTGTATGACCCGAACCAGCTTCAAGGAGCATAGTAATGATCGATTGACGAATCTCATTTGCTTTGATTTCGAGAGTTTTTATTTCTTTGTCAGTGATTTCGGGCATTTTCTTTAAAAATTCTTTATTGAAACTTGCGACGGCCTATGAATATTTTTAGGAGACGAGGTGGAAAAATTCATCGATCGCGGCCGGAATGTCGTCGCTTTCAAAAATCGCAGAGCCGATTACCAAACGATTCGCACCGGCTTCAATAAGTTTTTTAGCAGTCTCAAAATTTACACCTCCGTCGACACTAATTGTAACGTTTGGATGTGCTGCCCGCAAACGAGAAATCTTTTCCAAAACGCGTTCGTCAAACGGCTGGCCTTGAAAACCGATTTTAGCGATTCCCATAAACTGCACGAAGTCGATATATTCCATGAGCGGCTCAAGGACTTCGTTTGAAGTTTCGGGATTTAGCGCCACACCGATTTCCGTGTAGAAAAAAGAATCGCGACTTGGTAAAGAATTTTTGATTTCCTGCACAAAAGCTTTGGCGGCACCCGCGTCGCCCATAGACTCAACATGAAGAATAATTCTTTTGGCACCCGCAGTGATCCACTCTTTCGCGGCGGCACCCGGATTTGCGACCATCAGGTCTGCCTCAAAATCTAATTCTTCCCACAATGGAAAGCCGCCTTCTTCATGAAGTATTTTGGCAAAATCAGGATCGCCTGCAGGTTCACTGCCTGGAGCGCTTTTCATATACGGCCAGGTTTTGTTCGGAACAAACGCACCGTCCATAACATCGATCTGCACCAACGGCACAAGCCCAGAGACCAACGACAAATCTTCGTTCAAGTTTTCGAAGTTTTTTGGCATTATCGCTGGAATGATTTCGATCATTGCTTTGGTTTTACAATACGCACAATTTTGCGGCGCACATTGCGGCTACATTTTTATTTCGTCGAGTTTCTTGAGACGTCGAACGTGATTTTCGCCTTCGCTAAATGGAATAGTGAGAAATGTTTTAACAGCGGCTTCAGCTTCTTCTTTTGAAAGAAAGCGTGCGCCAAGAGAAAGAACGTTGGCGTCATTGTGTTCGCGAGCAGTTTTGACTTCGAGTGGCACGTGTCGGCCTGCTTCGGCGTGCTCTGGATGATACTGACCATTAAACACAACCGCGCGCACGTGGCGGAATCGGTTGGCAACAATCGCCTCACCCTGGCCCGATCCACCAATGATAATCCCCTGCTTCACGCCGCCGCTTTCAGAGATTTCTCGAGCAAGTGGAGCCATAAAATCTGGGTAATCGTCGTCCGCGTTAAATTCATAGGCACCAAAATCTTTGACTTCATAGCCCATGTCGCGCAAAAACGGCATAAGTGCTTCTTTGAGTTCGAAACCTGCGTGATCTGAGGCGATGAGTATTGTTTCCATGAAATTTATTTAACAAAACCACCAGTCTTCACAACATGATCCACCAGCGCATGTGTGTACCCCATTTCATTGTCGTACCAAGCCATGACTTTCACGAGATTTCCGTCGACAACACGAGTCAATGCGAGATCAGCGATCGAAGCATGACTGTTACCCAAAATATCTGAAGAAACAAGGGGTTCATTTGTGACCGTAAAAATTCGCTCCCAACGTTTTTCTTCTGAAGCTTTAGTTAAAATAGAATTGATTTCTTCTACGGTAGTATTTCTTTTAGCGAGGAAGGTGATATCTACAATTGAACCAGCCGGAACTGGTACACGGATAGAAATACCGTCAAATTTTCCCTTGAGCTCTGGCAGTGCTTGAGTAACCGCAATCGCCGCACCAGTCGAAGACGGCACGATGTTCTGCGCCGCTGCTCGGCCTTCGCGAAGGTCCTTTTTGCTTGGACCGTCGACGAGTGACTGACTGGCAGTGTAGCCGTGCACGGTGTTGAGGATGGCCTTTTCGATACCAATTGTTTCATTCAAAATCGCCATGACCGGAGAGCCGGCATTTGTTGTGCACGATGCGTTGGAACTGATATCACAAGTTTCGAGTTTTTCATCATTAATACCGAGAAGGACGGTTGCACCACGAATACCAGCAGTTGGTTCGTCTTTGACCGGAGCAGAAATAACTACACGTTTTGCGCCAGCATCCAAATGAGCTTTGGATTTTTCGTATGAAGTATAGAAACCGGTTGATTCAACCACCACATCGATACCAAGCGCTCCCCATGGAAGTTTAGCCGGTTCTTTTTCGCTCACAAAAGCTACAGACTTGCCGTCGATCAAGAGAGATTTTTTATCTTGACTTACTTCAACAGTAAAATCAGAATTTCCGTAGACTGTGTCGTATTTCAAAAGATAGGCAATACTTTCGATGCTGCCGAGGTCGTTAATGGCCACTACTTCAATTTCTTTTCGTTCTCGCGCAACTTTCAAAAACGCTCTGCCAATTCTTCCCGCCCCGTTGATCGCTACTTTGATTTTACTCATACGGTAATGTTAAAATTTTTTGCTTTTTAATGGACTAAGTATAGCAAATCGGCGGCACAAAAACGCAAAGAAAAACACCCAAACCGTGAGGTTTAGGTGTTCGCATTTTGTTGGTGAATCTCTTCACCGATTCTCCGAAGCTGAGCTGTCTTGTGCCGAGGACGTACCGAACTCGCGTGCAACGACATCTGCTTCGTATGCTGCCTTGCTCTTGTCGCCCGAGGTCTTCGCCCAAGCGAAAGCAATGAAAACAACAAACAGCAGGATGAAGACACTCAGAGCGTTCCGATACGCACGACGACCATTATCCAACATGACAATCTCCTTGAAGAATCAAAGAACGGGTATGCGGCCACAACTGTAGCGACCACTTGATTTACTTCTACCATTATAGCATGTTTTTATGCGTTTTGTCAAGCATGAAAAAACCCTCACAACGAGGGCTTTTCTGTCTTTTAAAGAAAACTTTCTATCCTTATTCCCCACCCATTTCTACTTTCGTCTCCTCTTTTTTTTCACCATGAGTACTTCCAGTAGTATGTGCTCGAGTATCGACTTCATAGCTGGTATTTTGTGATTCAAAGAAATTCACGAGCTCGAAGACGTCAGAAGCAGTCGACATCCATTTTGCAGGATTAGAAACGTTGTAGTACTTCGGCATTCCAAGTTCTTCCAAACGGCGATCAGCCACATACTGCACATACTGATTTACATAGTCGGCATTGAGACCCAAAATTCCGTTCGGGAACAAGTCTCGGTTGTAATTAGTTTCGAGGTTCACACCTTCGATAACAATGTTTCGAATTTCATCGGCAAATTCTTGGGTCAAAAGTTCCTGATTTTCTTCCAAGATGTTGTGAATGAGGTTGATACCGAACTGAAGATGCAAACTTTCGTCTCGCAACACCCAGTTGATCATTGAGCCAAAATTTCGGAGTTTGTTTCGCTGACGGAAAGAAAGGGCCACCATGAAGCCTGAGTAAAACCAAACTCCTTCCATGACGATGTTTGTCGCCACCAAGTTTCTCACGAAATCTTTTTTGCCTTCGACGGTCGTAATATCGAGGGTTTCTTCGGTCATGCGCTTCAAATATTTATTGATGTAGCCTTCTTTTGCGACCATTGATGGGGTTTCGAGATGAATATTGAAAACACCAGCGCGGTCAAATGGAAACGTTTCCAAAACATATTCAAAGGCCACACAGTGATTGGCCTCTTCCCACATCTGCTTCGCGAGATACAAATGACACTCGGGTGACTTGAGATATGGATAGATTCCGAGCGCAATTGAGCGGTTCACAATGAGCTCTGCTGGGTTGAAAAAGGCCATTAAAAACTTCACCGCATGACGTTCATCGTCGGTCATTTTTGCATAGTCATCCAAATCTTCTTTGAGCGCGATTTCGTGCGGGAACCAGGTATTTCTGACTGCGGTGTTGTAGAGATCATACGCCCACTTGTATCGAAGTGGGTGGAGTGACATATCTTCCGGTGACGCTTTTCCTAGTAGCATGTATTTTTACTTAAATAATCCTGATTAATGTTCGACAATTGTAAGACCTATTGGCACGAGTCGCAAATATTTTCTTCAGCTGGGTCGCTCGGTGCATGCACTTTCAATTTTGGCGCTTCTGGAGCAGATTGCATTGGACGTGATGCGACTCCCCCGCTCATTCCGCTGCTAACCGCGCCGAAACCTACAGAGGCGACTGGTTTTGAAGGAGTAAGGGCTTCGGTTTGTACAGAAGAAACAGGGGTAGTCTTTTCTATAACAACTTGCTGCATTACAGGCTGCTGTACGCTAGGCATTTCCATTTCCATCGGACGAGGTTCTTCTGGCATATTTGCAAATGAGCTATCTTCTTCTTTTGTTGCCATAGGTGCCGGTTTTGCCATCACAAGTTCTTTCTGCAATTCATCGACAGTGATTGGTGACGGAGTTGGAATGGAAGTAAGAGTTGTTTGCAAAGGCATACTGAATGACGCTGGAGCCGCTGACTTTTGGGCAAGAGAAGCAACTGCACCGAAACCGAGCTTACCAATTTTCTTGGCTTTGTTTACTGACACAGTACTTTGCTCTGCGGTGTGTCGAGGCTTCATGTGGAGGTAGTAGGTAGTTTTGACACCCTTCTCCCATGCAGTTGAATAAATCTTCATGGTTTCATCAATGTCTCGAGTTTCGAGATACATGTTTCGAGATAACGCTTGGTCGATCCATTTTTGTGCACGAGCCGCGACTTCGATAAATGCGTATGGGTTGGTGGTGAAAGAAGTTTTGTAAATATCTTTGATGTGCTGAGGAATGCCGTCGATATTTGAGATATCTCCCTGCTGTTCGATGATGTCTCCTTTTACCTTATCCCAAATACCCATGTTCTTGAGATCTTTCACGAGATTGTGATTGAGATCGAGATATTTTCCAGAAATTTTATTTCGAGAAAAGACCTGGGCAAAACGAGGATCGATACCTGGAGTGGTTGCGGCAAGCAAACCAATGTTTGCGTTTGGAGCAACGGCCATCAAAGTCGCATTTCGCATTCCCTTTCGAACCTTTTCTCGCAAAATATCCCAGTTCAAACCCTTGTGTCGGCTTTCTTTAGCAACAGTCACAGCATGACCGCGGTCTTCTTCGAGGCGTTTGATGGTGTCGATTGGCACCATGCCTTTTGACCAACCAGAACCTTCGAAGTTTTTGTAGACACCGCGTTCGCGGGCGAGGTTTGCGCTTTCGTCGATTGCCATGTAGCTAATGAACTCAAAAATTCGGTCTGCAAAATCCCATGCATGTTCGCTGTCGTACGGCATGCCGAGTTGTTCGAGTGTGTCTGAAAAACCCATAACACCCAAACCAACTGCGCGGTTTTCTTGGTCAGATCGAGTCGCTTCTGGAATTGCCAGTTTATTGATGTCGATCAAATTGTCGAGCTGACGAATAGCGAGTCTGACTGATTCTTCGAGGCGCGGCCAGTTGATTTCGCGGTTGGTGATGTGGGCTGCAAGGTTCAAAGACGCAAGATTACAGACCGCAATATGATCTTTGTCCTGAGGCAAACAAATTTCGGTGCAAAGATTCGACATATGAATCGTACCCGTGTTGTTATTCAACGCACGATTGTTGACTGAATCTTTCCATGTAATCCATGGATGCGATGTAGTCTGCAAAGAGACAAGCATCTGACGGAACTGCTCTCGTGCGGGCACTTTTTTAAACATTCGGAGCTGGCCAGCTTCTGCCTGAGCTACGTATTCTGCATAGCGCTTGCTGAACGCTTTTCCATACAGCTCATTTAAATCTTTTACTTCGTTCGGATCGAACATATACCAGTCCTCACCTTTTTTGACGCGGTTCATGAATTCATCAGAAAGCCATGCTGCGGTGTTTGCAGTTCGCATTCGGAGATAATCATCGCCGGCATTGTGTTTCCAGTTGAGGAAATCTGGGAAATCAATGTGCCAATTTTCCATATAGAAACAGAGCGCTCCTTTTTTCTTACCTCCTCGCTGCACTGCACGGATTGCGGTGTCGATAATTTTGGCAAACGGAGTTGGACCACTTGAAGTCGTGTTGCTTGAGCTCAGTGGTGAGCCAGATGCTCGGAGTTTGGTAATAGAAGCGCCAATACCACCTGAATCTTTTGAAAGAAGGAGCACATCAGCAACAGACTTTGCAATATGCTTCATGTCGTCGTGAATTTCCAAGAGGAAACAGTTTGAAAGCGCTGGACGACTCGTTCCTGCGCCGAGGTTTGTCGAACCACCAGGAATGTACTCGAAGCGAGACATTTTGTTGTAGAACTTTTTGGCCATCGCTGTTGGATCAGCTTCGTTGTAAGAAAGGCCCATAGCCAAACGCATAAAGAAATACTGCGGAGTTTCTGAAGGCTCTTGGTTTTTGTCTTTCAACATGTAGCGGTTGAGCAAACCAGAAAGGCCGGCGTACTGAAAAAGATCATCTCGACGAATATCTAAAACCTCAGAAAGCTTTTGGAGGTCGTATTTTTCAACCATTCGAGTATCCAAGAGGCCAGATTCGACTCCCCGCTTGATATGACCAATGAATTCTTCGCGATGTTTGCGACGAAGGGTTTCGGTGTCGTTGTCGAAATCGCCAATTACGCGTCGATAGACAGTTTTGAGAAGCAAACGAGTAGCGATTTTGTCGAATTCAATATCTTCTTTGATATTTTGGACCGCGGCATTGATAGTTGCCTGATCCATTTCGTCTGTAGTAATGCCATCGTAGAGCGTGAGTTGAGTTTCGAGAGCAACTTGTGTGACTTTGCTGACTGGATCAAAAAGACCTTCGCAGGCACGTTCGATTGAACGGTTGATTTTGTCGGCATTGAACAGTTCTTTTGTGCCGTCTCGTTTTTTGATTGAAATTTGCATAAAGTCGATGAAGTTTTCTCTTTACTTGCTTGTAAATTTTTCTCAAAACCACACTCTTGCACACCCTGTATCACGTACACATTACAATTGCTAAAGTAATGACTATTTTACCGTAAATAAATTCATATTGAAGAAAAAATTAAGAAAAAAAGCCGTTAGAAAACAGCAAGAACCCACTGTAAAGTGAACGCACTCTAAAGATTCTCTGAAATGCTTATAGTGCACCACATTCTCGGTGGGAAATTTTTTAAATTTTATTTTTGAAGTGGGAATCTATACAAAAAAAGAGCATTGAATTGCTCTAATTTCTTGAGTTATACACAGGCCTTAGACCTATTTAATAAAAAACTTGACCGAGTCTCCTTGTGTAAATGAATGAGTGTCAGAAAAACCCGCCGGAACTTCAAGTGCATACTTAGCCGGCGCGTTTGATTCAAAAACAGTTGGATAGCTTTCCGGGGTGATATTTTTTTCGATATGAACAATGTTTTTCGCAGCGTCAATCCAGATAACATCAATTGAGAACTTCATATCCTTCATCCAAAAACCATAATTTCCTGATTCATCAAAAAGAAACAGCATACCCTGACCATTTTCGAGGTTCTTGTGGCCAGAAAGGCCAAGGGTTCGTAACGCTGGTGTGTCCGCCAGTTCGACAATAATCTTTGTGCCAGAAATTTCGATGGTAGATGTTGCGTATGTTTGTTGAGCAATAGGCTTAGGTGGAAAAACAAAGCTCCGAACACTCGGAAAAAGAAAAACGGAACCGATAAACAAAATGATTCCAATACCCACTACTATTAAAGCCGCGATTCCCAATTTGTTATACCGTTCAAAGCTTTTATTTTCATCCATATGAGATAAGTATACGATACTCGGTAACAAAAAACCTCACCAAGAGGGTGAGGTTTTTTGAGTGATTCTGTGGAAATGTTGATTGCTCGCGATTTCCGATTGAATTACATATCTCCACGACGTGGAGGGCGGTCTGTCATTGGGCGAGCTTCGCTTACGGTGAGCATGCGGCCTTCGAAGTCCTTTCCGTTCCACATATCGATCGCAGCCATAGCTTCTTCGTCAGAAGACATTTCGACGAAACCGAAGCCCTTTGAGCGACCAGTCATGCGGTCAGTGATAACGCTTGCGGAAACGACGTTTCCAGCCTTTGAGAACGCTTCCTTAAGTCCTGCATCTGTAGAGCTGTAAGGAATGCCTCCTACATACAATTTCTTTGCCATTGTGGCTACTATAACGCTAGTTTTTATTATAACCGTAAGCGACTAGACTCTCCCCTTATCCTTTTCCGCTGAACGAGTGAAACACCCAACTCAAAACAGAAAACTTATACGAGACACTTACGGCGAGAATAGTAAACGTTTGAATCAATGAAGTCAATTTTTCCGTGTATTTTTGAGACAAGTTGCAATTTAAAATATGGACGCTAGTATGTCCAGCAGAAATGAAAACAAATATTTAAAGGAGGACAAGCATTGGACACAGGCACCCCCATGAAATTGGACACACACGGTGAATGTTTTATGCTCAGGGCTATAGACATCTTTTCGAACCCTTATGGCCTCGTATTTGAGATCTGTGACGACAAACTCAGTGGTGGTTTTGGTTTTTCCATTAGTCTCGAGACGGAAAATGGCAACAAGCCACTGATCAGTAACGAATCGTTCTTCGAAAGGTTTTGTGACGCCCAGGACAAGGTACGAGAAATTCTGGAGGGGATCTGGAAATCCTTGTGCGAAGAGCTTGAAAAATCAGACGCCGTCATGCTGAGGCTCAGGCTGAGGCTCAGTCCGAACAAAGAGCCGTTGGATGAGCACAGGTTCTTAAGCCCCGAGCTTATTAACCGAATTCTCGATGCGCTTCAAAGCAGAAAAATTGTCGTAACAAAAGACATGCAACCTGTCGGCGCATAGCACAACGACTCATCGAAAAAACGCACGCAGCAACCGGGTACATACCCGGTTTTTTAATACTCAGTATTTGAGGTTGTCTGAACGAATGCTCTGGTTACCGCTCCGTAGTAACCAACAGCAGGAAAGATTGCATGTGCCGCCTGAAACCTTGCTAGCGCCTCTTTTGTTAAAGTTCCAAAATATCCGAAATAAATTCCATTTGGAATTGAGAGATACCCCTTTGAGACAAGAACATTTTGAAGAGCCACAACATCGGGTCCAGAAGAGCCAACAGTAAGGTCTCTTTGAATTTGAGGGGTAACGGCTACTGGTAAAGAAACAGTCCGACTCTTACCTGCAATTACAGCTCTCGTAATAAAGCCAAAATATCCGACAGCTGGAACAATTCCATTTGCAATTTGGAATTTAATAAGAGCAGCTTTGGTCGCAGAATCAAATGTATTTTTTTCTTTTCCAGGGGATCCTGGGCCAGAAGCTGCCACAAAAAAACCATTTGAATTTAGAAATTTCTCCAACTGTCTTACGTCATCACCTGACGATCCCGAGAAAAGATCTCTTGAAAAGGAAAATATGATTGGGGACGAAGTGGCCTCAACAGGAAGCAGCGGTAGCGCGGGAGCGGTGTCCGCAACAGGAACTATTGGTTGGTACCCAGTCAACTGGTGTGTTTTGTTGCGTGTCACGAAGACGAGGTCTGTTGAGTTTGAGAGATTGAGAGATGCGTCTGAAGCTAAAATTTGAAAGTGGTACGTTGTTGCCGGAGAAAGACCCGTGATGGTAATTGATGTTGATGTTGAAAAAGAGTGTACTGAAGATGTATTGGTATACGTAGTACTAGGGCCATAACTAATGGTCGAACTTGCAACTTCGTCGGTCAGGAAAGTAACGATTGCCGATGTCTGGGTGGTTGAAGTTGCAATTGAAGAAATGACTGGCGCCACGGTATCAGGAATAGCATTGTCGATAAATAGAGAGAAGGATCGTTGATCAGGAAATGACCCCGAGCTGAAAGTATCGTCTGCTTCAACAGTAAAAGTACTGGTGCCATACGTTGTCGGTATTCCCGTTATTGCACCCGCAGTTGAGAGTGTGAGACCGGAGGGTAAAGAGCCGGAGGCTATAGAGTAACTAAGTGTTCCCTGGTTTTGTGTGGCACTAATACTAGAAGAATATGATGAACCGACGTTTCCATTTGGTACTGAAGTCGAGTTTATCAAGACTAGGGGAAATTGCATCACACGATCTGGATAGTACTGGGCATCAAAAAACGTATTATTCGCGGGGTTATACGTTCCCTGCTCTGAACCACCAGATCCATGAATACTGAAACTGTTGTTATCTGAAGATGTGAATGTTGACTGACCAATGAGATTTCTCGCATTTTCTCCATTCGCAATAGTTGAGGTCGAAACATCGAACATCATTACACGATTGTTACCATAATCACCCACAAAAAGAAGATCGTGTTTGTAGTCGTAAATCACCCCCTTTGGATTATTAAGTCCACTCTGACTGAGGGCACTAGAATTTGTTGTAAAGCTAGATTGACCAAGAACGTTTGAAGCAGTCTTTCCATCTGAAATAGTCGATGTGCCAGCATCAAACACAAGAACGCGGTTGTTACCTCGATCTGCCACAAAAAGTCTTGAGCTTGTAGCGTCATATGTCACAGCCCAAGGAGAATTCATACCGCTACTGGTCAGAGCTGCCGTACTCACAGTAAATGACGACTGACCAAGAACATTAATGGCAGCCTGACCGTTGGTTATGGTAGATGTCGCATTAAAAACCATCACGCGGTTATTTCCACTGTCGGCAACAAAAAGCCGGCTAGTAGCGGAGTCATAATTGAGGTAGCTTGGCGCACGAAGACCCGCTTGGGTTGTTGCTCCTGAATGATTGGTAAAATTTGTTTGACCGAGAACCGCGGTTGCATTCTCGCCATTAGCGATTGAGGATGGATTAACGTTAAAAACAAGAACTCTGTTGTTTGAAGTGTCGGACACAAAAAGCCTCTCATTTACAGAGTCATATGCTGGACCAATCATAACGATCTTGTTAAATCCAGATTGTGTAAAAGCGATACTTTTTGCTGTGTAGAAATCGGTCCATCCAAGAACGTATGATGGAGTACTGGTATTTATGTTGTTATTGGAATCAAGGTTATAGACAAGAACACGAGCGCCAGGAGTCGCATCACTGTAATCACTTATAAACATTCTGTGATTTTTTGTATCTATAACACTTCCATGGATATTGTATGCAGATTGTGGACGCGGATTATTATAAGTATCGTAGGCGGTATATACGGGATTGCCTGTAGTAGTATCAGCATGACCTATTTCATACGTAGCATTCTGACCATTAGTGATGACGGATGTCGTGGTAAATACCATGATTCTATTATTTCCCGCATCAGCGACGTAAAGTGCATTATTCGCAGGATCATAATCGAGACCAAGAAATCCAACGGACCCGTCTATTTTACTTTGTGTGGTTCCTCGTGACGAAGCGGTAAAATTTGTCTGCCCCAAAACATTCAGCGCGGTTTCTCCTGTAGCAATGGTTGATGTTGCGGAATTATACACAGTCACTCTGTTGTAGGTGCTGTCGGCAACAAAAACTCGATTATTAACCGGGTCTGAAATTACTCCTTCGGGATTACCCATCGATGTGGCCGTGGTAGCACTAGAATCATTGCTGTTCGCATCAACTTGCCCCAGGACATATGCAGCACTCGCTCCGTTAGATATTGTCGAAGTAGCAACATTGAATACTGTCACACGGCTGTTAAAGGTGTCCGCAACAAAAAGTCTGGTACTACTTGCTTCGTACGAAAGTCCGTAGGGGGTATTCATCCCCGTAGCGGATACCGCCGTAGTTCTGGTAGTAAAAAGTGTCTGTCCGAGCACATTAGATGCGAGTTCCCCATTTGAAATGGTAGAGGTGGAAACATCAAACACCACAACACGATTATTTCCTGAATCCGCCACAAAAAGTCGAGAGCTCACAGAGTCGTATGAAAGTCCGTGTGGAGCACTCAAACCACCCTGAGTGTTCGCCGATGAACCTGAGGAAAAATTACTCTGACCCAAAACGTAGTCTGCGCTCTCACCATTAGCGATAGTGGTAGAAGCGGTGTTGAACACGAGCACCCGATTATTCGTTCTGTCAGAGACAAAAACACGGTTGTTGGCTGGATCACAGGCGAGACCATACGGATTATGCACAAGACTTTGGGACAGACCTCCTGGAGGGGTGTCGGTGAAATTAGTAAAACCAAGAACGTATGAGGCGGTCGTTGTACTTAGAACGTTAGAAGAGGTAAGTCCAAATACAAGTACTCGATTACCGCCGCTATCAGCAACAAAAATAAAGTGATTTGCAGTATCGACACAAGAAGATGCTGGTGTGGCGAATCCTTGAGCGTTATTCGGCAACGCTATCGCATCGTATTGAGGATTGCCATTATTGTCATAATGTCCAAGCATTCCGGTAGCATCTATCACTGCAGCGGAGGTGATTTTGAAAGAAAATGAAAACGGTATAAGAACAAAAAATACAAGTGTCAGAATTTTTTTTGTCATGAGAGAATTATAGTCGAAAGGCTGATGACTAGCAAAAAATACCGTTTGATCTCCAGCAAACTCAAAGCGGAAGGTAGGAGATTCGAACTCCTGGTGGGTTGCCCCACACACGCTTTCCAAGCGTGCGCACTAGACCACTATGCGAACCTTCCAAAAACGTCACCGCCTAATTCATCCCCCGCAAAATTTCGATTCGTTTTTCGATTGGTGGATGAGTCATAAAGAGTCGACTCAGTTTGCTCACCTTGCTTAGAGCCCGCACACCAGCAGTGCCCGGCCGAGCGAGGCCAGCACCAAATGGATTCGAAATAAATAAATGTGCTGTCGCATTGCTTGCGTGAACCATCGGCATTGTTCCATATTGTCCAATCTTTTCAAGCGCGCTTGCCAAACCTTCTGGATATCGGGTCAAAAGTACTCCTGAAGCATCCGCCAAAAATTCTCGTTTTCGAGAAATTGCCAACTGAATAAGAGTCGCGGCGATTGGTGAAAGAATGGCCAAAATAATACCAATTAAAAACAGAATTCCCTGGACCTGATTTCCCTGCTCATCACGACCGCGCATCATGCCACGGCTACGAATAAAGAAATCAGAAATGAGGGTAATAAAACCAACGAGGACCACCACAACGGTTGAAAGCAACATATCCATGTTACCGATATGCGACATTTCATGGGCGATGACGCCTTCGAGTTCGGTTTTGTTCATGATTTGCAAAAGACCAGAGGTCACGGCGACAGCCGCATGATTTTTATTTCGCCCTGTGGCGAATGCGTTTGGCTGACCATCTGGAATCACGTAGACTTTTGGCATCGGCAAGCCAGCAGTGATCGAAAGATTTTCGACTAGATTATAAAGATCAGGATGGCTTTCGTTTGTGACAGGTACCGCACGGTACATCGAAAGCACAACCTTGTCGGAATACCAATAACTAATGATATTCATGAAGATACTCACGACTACGAATATATAGAGAATAGACGGGTCTTGGTAGAAATAACTAAAGATCCAACCAAGACCAATCACTACGACAAAAAATGTCGTCATGAGAAACCAAGTTTTTCGGATGTTTGAGTCGTGTTGAGCGTACATAAAAGTTATTATCCTGCAGTCTATTTCGAAGACCGGAAAGTTTCCGGCTCAACTAAAGTCTTCGCAGGACCAAGCAAACTTGCCTGCGGGTCTTCTCAATAGACTGCAGAATAAAATATAGGCACTTAGAACTTCACTTGGACATTTTCACGTGCAGCGTCGGTTGGTTCGAGATCAAAGAATTCCATCTTTTCGAAATGAAACTTTTTAGCGATTACATTTCCAGGGAAAGATTCAACGGCGGTGTTAAGGTCACGAACGTTTGTGTTGTAGAAGCGTCGAGCAGCCTGAATTTTATTTTCAGTGTCAGAAAGTTCGGTCTGGAGAGCAAGGAAATTCTGATTGGCCTTGAGGTCAGGATATTGTTCAGCGATAGCAAATACGGATTTCAAAGCACCGGCGAGGCCTTGCTCAGCGGCGCCCTTGGCAGCGGTGCCAGTCGCGCTCATAGCAGTGTTTCGAGCAGCAATAACCTTTTCAAGCGTGCCGGATTCGTGGGCCGCGTAACCCTTCACGGTATTTACGAGATTTGGAATAAGGTCATAGCGGCGTTTGAGCTGAACATCGATATCTGCCCACGCTTCTTTTGAACGATTAACCTTACGAACAAAGTTGTTGTACGCAAACGCAATCCAAAGCACAGCTAAAATAATTATTGCGAGAATAATATACATGTGTTTTAGGGGTTAAATATAGTTAAATATAACGCGAGAATTATAGCACAAAATCCGCTTTTTTTATTTTAATTCTTCGAACAAAACCTGTGAAATCTTTGATAATCCACCGCCGGTCTAGTAATCCATTCCACTCATTCCACCCGCACCCGACATTCCACTTCCTGAGCCACGATCTTCTTTTGGTTCGTCAGAAATCGCCACTTCGGTCGTAAGCAAAATTGCCGCGGCAGAAGATGCATTTTCAAGCGCCGTGCGAGTTACCTTTACAGGGTCGATAATTCCCTTCTCAATCATATTTTTCTCGATTACATCAGCAAGAGCATCGTAGCCCGCGCTCGTTTCGAGCGACTCCATAACCTTATTCACGATAACTGAACCGTCATCTTTACCAGAATTAATAGCAATTTGTTTCAAAGGAGACATAAGCGCCTTGAGAATAATTTCGTATCCGATCTTAAGTTCAGATTTCACGGCGGATTCAGCATTTTCGGTAATTCTTTTGGCTGCGCGAATCAAAGCACTACCACCACCAGCCACAATTCCCTCTTCAATAGCAGCTTTGGTCGCATTTACCGCATCTTCAATCTTCAGCTTCAAATACTTCATTTCGGTTTCGGTCGCTGCACCAACTTTTATAACCGCGACACCACCAGAGAGTTTGGCGATTCTTTCATCAAGCTTTTCAATATCAAATTTTGAAGTCGTTGCTTCGCGCTGCTTTTTAGCACTCGCGACTCGAGCATCGATATCAGCCTTTTTACCCTTACCACCCACAATAATAGTTTTGTCTTTGGTAGCAATAATTTTGCTTGCGCGGCCGAGCATAGTGATTTCTGCGGTTTCAAGTGTGACACCAAGTTCTTCTGAAACAACCTTAGCACCAACAGTTGCCGCAATATCCGCAAGCATTTCTTTTTTTCTGTCCCCAAAACCAGGAGTTTTGACTGCGAGCACATTGAAACCGCCGCGGAGTTTGTTTACAACAAGTGTTGTGAGCGCCTCACCGTCAACATCATCAGCAATAATTACCAACTCCTTCTTTCCAGACTGCGCCACTTTTTCCAAAAGCGGCAAAATATCTTTAATGCTTGAAATTTTTCTATCCGTTACCAAAATCGCCGCGTCAGCATATTCAGCCTCCATACGTTCAGGGTTTGTCACCATGTAGGCAGAGACATAGCCCTTGTCGAATTCCATTCCTTCAACAACTTCGGAATCAATTCCAATGGACTGAGATTCTTCAACGGTCACAACTCCATCCTTTCCAACCTTATCTATAGTATCAGCGATAATCTTGCCGATATCTTCGGACTCAGCAGAAATCGTGGCTACCTGACGGATTTCGTCGCGGCTTTTGATTGGTTTAGCAATTGCTTTGAGGGCCGCAAGTGCATCGCGAGTCGCTTCTTCGATGCCATTTCGAAGCTGCATGGCATTTACACCCATAGTTGTATGTTTCATTCCTTCAGCCACAATCGCCTGAAGCAAAATAACAGAAGTCGTCGTACCGTCGCCCGCAATGTCGTTGGTTTTGTTCGCTACTTCTTTGGCGATTTCCGCGCCCATATTTTCAAATTTGTCACGAAGCTGAATGTCTTTAGCAATAGACACGCCGTCGTTTGTAATAGTCGGACTACCATAGCCACGATCGAGCACGACGTTTCGGCCACGTGGACCGATAGTAATTTTGACTGCATCAGCAACCGTGTCGATTCCCCTCTTTAAAGATTTTCTTGCTTCTTCTCCGAATTTAATTACTTTACTCATATATTCTGGATATTTAATTAAAAAATTACTTGATGATGGCGAGAATACCGTCTTCCTTCAATATATAGAGCTTATCGTCGCCCGACTTCACTTCGTCGTAGCCGTATTTAGAAAAAATCACAATGTCGCCGGCTTTCACCCTAAGTGGCACATACTTACCATTGTCATAACGACCTTCACCAACGGCCAAAACCTTGCCGCGCTCCGGAGCTTCTTTGCTTACTGTATCTGGCACAATAATTCCGAACATGTTCCTTTTTTCTACCTCATCGACAGGGATCGGTTTGAGAAGCACCCGATCACCCAACGGCATAATTTTTGCCGACATTTTTGCTGATTCGTTTTTAACAGTATTTTTTGAAACGTCTGGAGATTTCTTCATTACTTTTGTCTGTTTTTTCATATAAAAAAGTGTAAACGAATAATCGTGACAGCAGTATACCAGCACCCATGATCTTGCTATCAAGCTTTTATATATGCTCAGTTTTTAAATCGCGACGGGTCTGACAAAACTTGACTTTTTCAGCAAAATCATCATAATACTTTCCAGATGTCAATGGCGCTGGGCTAATTGAAAACAAACAAGCTCTTTGGAAAAGGAACTCAGAAATGGTCACAACAACAGCGACGTCGCAATACCCCTATCCCCAAGCAAAAATGGGGCCATGGGAAAGCATGCTCTGTGTGTTTATAGTCTTCGCTGTTACATTTTTGTTCTGGTGGACATACAACGGACCAGAAGACGACGGTGTCTCCTTCATGAACCCAACAACACACGTCTCGGGCACGATCATGCCGGACGACTACATCTGTTTTGAAAAAACAGATGACACATTCGATCTCGGAATCCCCTACGGCTGGTACACAGTTGGACATGCCAACCACTATCAGCTCGAACTGGTCCAAAAAGGCGTGGTCAAAAAGATCCACGTCGACGAACTGGCGAAGCTGTGGAAAAACACGAAGATTACCGTCGTCATGGCAACCGGCCACAACAAAAGCACAGCCGCCGAAATCGCCGACGCGAAAGAGAAATTCCTCGCACAGCTCACACGGCTCAAGCCAGCAAGCATGGGCATCAGGTTCGGTTCCGAGACTCCCGATAAATAAGCGTCACAACGACAAATCCAAAACCCCATGGAGTAAAAAGAATGTTGTCTCATCAGGAGAGAAGGAGAAGGCATCAGGAGTATCTTGCCAAAAAGGAACGCTTTTGGAGGCGCTTCTGGAAAGGTTTTAGGATCACAACCTGGACCGTTGGCCTCGTACTGATCACCCTGATCGGTAGTTGCTGCATCCACTAGTTCTCGATCCACGTTTACAACGCCCTTTCAAGGGCGTTTTTCTTTGCCTGGGTTAAGGAGTTTGAAATGGCAAGGTTGTAAAAAAGAGACTGTCGCGGTCCGAGCAGCTACTACCGTGTGATACAAAAAAGATGCGAGGACGAGAGGGAGCGCAGAATTCCCGGTCGGGAATTCTGACGCGTGCTCTTTTTTACAACCTTGCCATTTCAAAGCTCGCAGGTATAATAGTGCAAATGGCGTTTTTCATCAGTTCGGTTTTACCGATCATTCAAGTCATCCTCTCGGTTCTACTCATGGCAGCAATTTTGCTCCAGAGATCTGAAGCGGGCCTCGGAAGCGCATTCGGCGCGGACGGCTTTTCAGCTGGCTTTCATGAAAGACGCGGTTTAGAAAAAACCTTGTTTTACAGCACGATCATTCTCGGCATACTCTTCGCCCTTTCTGCCCTCATCACTTTGTTTTTTCACTAGAAACTTACTAGCGTAATTCAAAATCTGGCGTACGTAGCGCCATTGATTCTCACTTTGTGGACCAAAACAGCTCAATAACTCCAAACAGCGCCCAGCGTGGGCCATTTCTCAGATCATTTTATAAGGCGATCAGTACATTTTCTGTAACAGAACGCGTGGTCTTCTTTGCTTTTGTCTTGCTTACAGTCGCAACCGGTTTGGTTCTTTTGTCTAACCTCAACAACCGTTTTATGGTTGAGGTGCCAGATCATGGGGGTGACATTACCGAAGGCATTGTTGGTGTTCCCCGCTTTGTAAATCCAGTACTCGCAATTTCTGACGCTGACAAAGATCTTACATCGCTCGTCTTTTCAGGCCTTTTAAAAACTACACCTGAAGGCAAGCTTGTTGGCGATCTCGCTGACAACTACCAAATTTCCAGTGACGGCCGAACATATACTTTTACACTCAAAGACGATGTCTATTTTCATGATGGAGAAAGAATCACTACCGACGATATTGAATTCACTGTTCAGCGAATTCAGGATCCAACGGTAAAAAGCCCACAACGCCCAACTTGGGAGGGTGTTTCTATTCAAAAAATCGATTCACATAAAATCACTTTTACATTAAAGCAGGCATATGCGCCTTTTATTGAAAACTTCACCGTTGGTATTATTCCCGAGCATGTTTGGAAAGACATTCCTTCTGATGAATTTTCATTTAGCGAATTAAACGTCAACGCGCCGGGCAGCGGACCATATGAGATTTCAAAAGTAAAAAGAAATTCATACGGCTTACCAACCCTTTACACTCTCAAGGCCTTTGGAGACTATGCATTGGGTAAACCCTTCCTTTCAACCATCACTCTTAACTTTTACCAAAATGAAAGCGAGGTTATCGACGCGTTTGCTAACGAAGAGATCGACAGCATGAGCGGTGTATCGCCTGAGAATCTCAAGAAAGTTGATCTCGCTCAAAGCCAGATTGTTACTTCGCCATTGCCGAGAGTCTTCGGAGTTTTCTTTAACCAAAACCAAGCTGGCGTATTTCTTAATAAAGAAGTTCGAGAAGCACTTTCTGTTGTGATTGATAAAAATAAAATTATTAACGATGTATTTTTGGGATACGCGACAGCGATCGATTCTCCAGTACCAGATTACGCACTTGGTTTGACTGACTCAACCAGCAGTCCGATGGTTCAGGCAAGCACAACCCCAACAACAAGCACCAGCACAACCTTGTTTGCAAACGATCTGTCGAGAGTCGATCGAGCAATTGCCATCCTAACAAAAGCCGGTTGGACACTTAATTCAAAGACAGGAATTATGGAGAAAAAAGTTGGAACGAATGTGATTCCCCTTTCATTCACACTTTCTACCGGAGACGCGGAAGAGCTTAAACGTGCGGCTGAACTCATAAAAGCAGACTGGGAAAAAATTGGCGCGTCAGTTACTCTCAAGGTTTTTGAGATCGGCGACCTCAACCAGAATGTCATTCGACCTCGAAAGTTTGACGCTTTGCTTTTCGGAGAAGTTGTTGGCCGTGAGTTTGATCTCTATCCATTTTGGCATTCATCGCAGCGAAATGATCCAGGCTTGAATATCGCTTTGTACACCAATATCACAGCGGACAAGATTCTCGAGAGTTTGCGACTAACCCAAGATCGAGACGATCGCATTGCTAAAACAGAAGATTTTGTGGGTTTGTTTAAGAAAGATTTGCCAGCAGCATTCATTTATTCGCCTCATTTCATTTACGTCATTCCAAAACGATTGCAAAACGTAACGATCGGCAATATTACGGATCCAGGCGAACGATTCCTTAATGTTCATGAATGGTATACAGAAACAAGTAAGGTATGGAAATTCTTTGCGTACTAATCCAACAGCAAGATTTTAGAAAATTATCAATTTCAAATTATAAGTAGCAACAATTAATTACAAACACATGCAAGAAAAAACAGAACGAAATAACCGCGGACCAGTAGCAACAGGAGTGTCAGGAGCACCAGCCAGAACTGGCGGACCGGCCGGACACAGTGGAACGGGACGACGTCATGGTCACCGACCACCACGAGGTATGCACCAGAGTCGCCCACCCGAAAAGCGTGGCGACCGTGCTGACCGACGCAACGAAACCGTAAAAATTCCTTCATCCGGCGACAATATCCGAATCATTCCTTTGGGTGGAGTTGAAGAAATCGGCAAAAACATGATGCTCGTCGAATACAAAAACGACATCATTGTTATTGATGCCGGCGTGCAGTTTAGCGACACCGAAACTCCGGGCGTCGACTACATTTTACCTAACATCAAATACCTCGAAGAAAACAAGCACAAAATCCGAGCGTTGGTTATTACGCACGGTCATTTGGATCATATCGGAGGCATTCCCTACCTCATCGAACGCCTTGGCAATCCGCCAATTTATACTCGTGAATTCGGCGCACTTTTGATTAAAAAGCGACAAGAAGAATTTGCTCATTTGGCACCGCTCGATATTAAAATCATCGGCGCAGATGACGGAGCAGTTCCTTTGAGTCCAAATCTCAAGGTTCGATTCTTCGGTCTTACTCATTCGATTCCAGATTCAACCGGTATCATCATCGAGACTCCATTTGGAGACATTGTGAACACTGGAGACGTACGTGTCGACAACGAAGACGGCGTGCCGAACCCTCGCGAAATCGAACAGTACAAAATGTTCAAAGACCGAAATATTCTTCTTTTGGCTATGGACTCAACTGGTATCGATCGCCCGGGTTTCTCAATGTCTGAAACTCACGTCATGAACACCATCGACAAAATAGTTGCCGATGTTCCTGGTCGTCTCGTTATTGCAACCTTTGCGTCTCAGGTTGAACGCATTATTGAGTTCATCAAAATGGCTAAAAAGTATGGCAAGAAAGTTGTCATCGAGGGACGAAGCATGAAAACCAACGTCGACATCATCAAACACTTGAACCTCGTTGAAGTCGACCACATCGTGCCAATCGAAGACATCGACAAGTATCCGCCAAGCAAAATTCTTATTCTCTCAACCGGTGCTCAGGGTGAAGAATTCGCTGCCCTTATGCGAATGGCCAACAAATCTCATAAGCAAGTGAAGCTCAACAAAACCGACACTATCATTTTCTCTTCTTCAGTTATTCCTGGAAATGAAAAGGCGGTCGACAAGCTCAAGGACAATTTGTATCGCCATGATCCAAAGATCATTACCTACCTCGACTCAGACGTTCATGCATCTGGTCACGGTAAACGCGGCGAGCTCGAATGGATTCACAAACAGATTCCATACAAATTCTTTATGCCTGTCCACGGTCAGCACTACAGAGTAAAAATGCACGCTGAACTCGCGCATATTTTGGGCACACCGAAAGAAAACATTGTCGTACCAGACAACGGTTCAATCGTTGAAATCGCCCCAGACGCAAGCAAGATCATGGTTCTCAAGGAAAAAGCACCATCTGATGACATGATGGTTGAAGGCTTCACAATCGGTGATATGCAAGAGGTCGTCATTCGAGATCGAAAGATGCTTGCCGAAGAAGGCATGTTCGTCATCATCGCAACCATCAATGCTCGCACTGGAAAGCTCCGAAAGTCTCCAGACATTATTTCTCGAGGTTTCGTGTATCTGCGAGAATCTCAGGATTTGCTCCAGCAAGCTCGCTTGATCATCAAGAAAACAGTTGAAACTACTACCGAGGGCATGAACCCAATCAACTTCGAATACGTAAAGTCGAGCGTTACAGACGCAGTCAGCCGTTTCCTCTTCCAGAAAACCGCCAAGAAACCGATTGTCATTCCAGTTATTTTGGGAATGTAAGAATACAAAAAACCACACCTCCTTTTCCGCTACGGCTAATCGCTACAAAGGGGGTGTGGTTTTTTTAATGAGAAACTTATATAACTATTCCGAGACACCAATCACAACCGGGATGCTGAGTGTATCTTCTCTTTCTGACAAACCAGATGGATTGTCTTTGTGTAATACAAGAGTTCCCTTTTGTTCGGTTTTATTTTCGAAGTTCAGAGTAATAGTAAACGGCACAAAATCTTCGGTCATCCAATCACCTTGAGCCTGCGCAGGGCCAGCAGCAATTTGTTTGCCGGCGGCATCCAAAAGCTCAACAGGAAACGAGGCTTCAAAATACCAGTATCCTCGAGCCTTGCCGGTTATGGTCAGTGGGCTTGTCACAACCTGGCCATTCTTTATTTTGTCGACTGACACCAGCGGATGACTTGGCGTACTTGTACCAGATTCATTTTGAGTTGGTGGTTCGATTATTTCATCAAAAACCCTACCGTCTGGCAGTGTACAGTGACTTGGATTGAGTCCGTTTGCCGGAAACCCATTTTGAATACATTCATCAAAGGTTGTAATACGATCAATGGATCTTTTCTCAGAAAGAAACCAAAACAAAACTCCCAGAATACAGAGAAGCGCAAGAATTCCTAATATAATTTTTGTTCTCATATACAGAATATATCACAGCCACAGCACCACATCCGACGTGATACCATTATTGAATATGACATTCGTACAAGCAATCATCATGGGACTCGTGGAAGGTTTTACGGAATTTTTGCCGATTTCGTCTACTGCCCATCTCATGTTCGCCTCTAAAATTCTCAACATTGCGCAAAGTGATTTTGTTAAGAGTTTTGAAATAATCATTCAACTTGGTGCGATTTTGGCTGTTATCGTTATGTTCGGTTCTTTTCTCTTAAAAAATACTTGGCTTTGGAAAAAGATTACCGTGGCTTTTATTCCAACGGCGGTTATTGGTTTTGTTCTTTATAAAACTATTAAAACATACCTGGTTGGTAATCTCGTTTTAGCAGCAATCAGCTTAATTGTCGGCGGCATCGCCCTCATTCTTGTCGACCTTTTATATACAAAACGAATGGCAAAAAATACTCAGAATGGATCTATAGGCTCCGATGAGTCAGGACTCCAAAATATCACCACCAAACAAGCAATTATTATTGGAACCGTGCAATCTTTGGCAGTTATACCCGGTATCTCACGTGCTGCAGCCACAATCATTCCCGCAATGCTTTTTGGTTCAAGCCGCAAGGCTGCTGCTCAGTTTTCTTTTTTACTAGCTATTCCAACGGTCGCTGCCGCAGCTGGGTATGACATTCTCAAAAATTTCGGCACAATCCGCGAGAGTGGAAACTTGGGTATTCTTGCTGTCGGTTTTATTACTTCGTTTATTGCCGCAATTTTTAGCATAAAATTCTTCCTTTCGTATGTTCAAAAGCATTCATTTAAAGCAATTGGTATATACAGGATCATAGCCGCCGTTCTGTTCCTTGGATACATACTGGTTCTTATACCCTAGTTTTCCACAGTTTTTCCCCATCCTTAATTTTGCGTAAAAGAAACGTATATTCTATTTTGTTGTCAGGTATTAACAACAAATTACTTTTATGCGTATACTCATCATCGAAGACAACAAAGACATCAGAGAATTATTGAGAGTCGGGCTTGAGGCAGAAATGTTTTCTGTAGACACAGCAAATGATGGCGAGAGTGGTTCATACACCGCCCGCACAAACGACTACGACATTATTTTGCTCGACAACGTCTTACCAAAGAAAACCGGCATCGAGGTGTGCAAAGAAATTCGAGGTGCCGGCAAAACCATGCCCATTATTTTAATTTCAGTTAAATCAGATTCCGAAGAAAAGATCCGTCTACTCTCTATGGGTGCCGACGACTACGTAGCAAAGCCGTTTTCATTTCAAGAGCTACTGGCTCGCATACACGCAGTCCTTCGCCGACCTCAAACCACTCTTCCAGAAAGCTTAAAA
>JAHFLV010000004.1:0-13397 GCA_023264565.1 Candidatus Zambryskiibacteriota bacterium | reverse complement strand
AAGCGAATATTTATCTGACTCGCAAAGAATATTCCCTACTCGAGCTTTTAATCCGACATAGCGGCGAGGTTGTGTCTCGTGGAAAAATTATGGAGCATGTATGGGACTTGGATGGTAATCCATTTTCGAACACCATCGAAACACACATCTTTAACCTTCGAAAGAAAATCGAAACGGGTAAAACCCGACTCATTTGGAATGTACCTGGCCGTGGATACAAAATAGCTGCTGCGTAATCAGAAACATTCGTATGCTAGCTATGAAAAACGAGCTTCGAATCCCGAGTCCGGAAAAACTTCAAGAAATGCTTGAGCTCGCTCAACTTGGAAAAAACGCTCGAGTGATTTTTCATGATTTATCGAACCATCTCACCGCACTGACGTTATCAATGGAGCATGTAACTCATGTTCTTCGCTCACACTTAGAAAACTCTAGCTCAGAAACATTTGAAATAAGAACCGAAATCAAAAAAATCATTCAGACTTTTGAAGCTCGAGCACGAGACCAACGTGTGATATGCAACCTATCATGTCGTAGTAACACAAAACTACATGGAGACTCCAGAGCGTTTACGCACATACTAACAAACCTTATTTCAAATGCTTTTGATTCTTTTCAGAACTGCGACAAAAACCGGACCAGAAAAATCACAATCAGTACCGCAACATCAAAAAAGAACATAGGCCACATGAAAGCTGGCACAGTAGTACTTTCGGTTTCTGACACCGGCAGTGGCATTCTGGCTCAGGATATACCTCACATATTCGATAAAAATTTTACAACTAAAAAAAGTGGCCACGGTATTGGTTTGGTCGCCGTAAAAGAATTTGTTGAAGAGTCGTTCAATGGAAAAATTAGCGTCCAGAGTTCGGAAGCTGGGACACGATTTGATATATATTTTCCGGCTAGATAAACGAAATGTTTTTTATAATATCCTGAAAATCTTTTCGAATGAGGTCGTCAGGAGTAATGTATGTCGCCACAAAAGAATAGACGTGTTCACTTGTAACCGTAACGTAATTATCTGCTTCATATAACCCTGACCATTTATAGGAGAAAGCCCTCTTGCCATTTATGGTTGTTTCGGTCAAACCACCATCTGACAATTTGAGTTAGACGCAGGAACCATTTTAATCCACGATTCTGGCGTGTACTGAGCTGTTTGGTTGTCGTAGATATCTATAGAAATAGAAATCGGTCCATCGTGTCCCGGTGAATTTCCTTCTCGTGTGGCTCGGTTCTCTGCAGTATCTTGGGTTAAAACCAAAGTTGTATGTGTCACCGGATCTGTGCCAGTATTACTTTCTTCTAGAAAATATGTGGGTGGATATTCGAAGGTTAATCCCAAGATTTCTGAACGATAAATTTTCATACCGTTTTCAGTAACAGTTTGATCTTGAATTGAAAGTGCCGGATCAGTAGCAACAGGTGTGACAGGCAAAACCTCTGCCGGACCTGGCAGTACGTAGCCCAAAAAAACCATAATGAGCGCCAATATGATGACGAGCACAACTATGGCTTTATTGGACATAGATTATTTCTTGCCTCGCTTTTTCTTTGCGGCTGGTTTTTTAGTAGCGGACTTCTTTGTTTTACCTTTGATTGCCTGTTCAAGACCTTTCTTGATGTACTTCCAATGAGTGCCGAGTTCGTTTTTAAATTCAGCCATTTCTGAAGGGTCAATTTGTTTCAAACCCTGGTAACGGTCAGTAACTTCCTGAACAATTTTGTGATATATTCCTTCGTTCATTTCTGAAACGTTTTCGAGCTTTTCCAAAATTTCCCCCTTAGCCATGAGCGCCCAGCTTTTTACTTTTGCTCGGTGTTTTTTAGCATCTTTTCCGTGGAGTAAATACGCACCCGCAATTGCCGCAGCGGCTGCGATTCCAACACCGATGATCATTCCTGCATGTCCTTCTTTTGGCTGCTCCATTTTTTCCATTGGTTTGTTTGTGTTTTTCATATATGTATAGACGGTTAGAAATTAATATACATTAAGAAGCCTTCGCCTTTCCTTTCGGTTTTGCTTTATGTTTCCTGGTAAAAAATCTCGGGATTAGGGCGCCAAACATTTTTAATTTTTCAACCTGAGCATTTGCGGTCAATCGAACCTTCTCGATATCACCGGCGATTTTTGTGCTTTCTTCGTCAACGGTTTCTGAAATATGTTTAACATCTCGAAGAATACGAACTAGAAAAACCGTCACGACAATAAGGCAAATCGTTAAACAAACCACTGCAATGCTAGTAATCAGAAAAAAGATGTCGGCATGAACTATGTTTCCCATACATCGATTTTAGCATGTTCAAAAAATTATCACGACAAAAAACACACTAAAACACACTTTCTTTTACATAAGACCATTGATCGAGCCAACGTAGTTGTTGAGAAACGATGGAATGGCGAACGCGAGACCGAGCAAAGGCAAAAGCACGGCTGCCAAAGTAATCCACATAGTTACCAAAAAATACTTTCGAGTTTTTTCAACTGAAGTATGTACAGCGGTTATTTTGGCATCGAGTTCAGAGAGTTTTTGAGATATATCTTGATCCATAGTTTTATTTTTTAGTTCTATTCCTTTGTAGTAATGACTGAATCATAGCATCAACATGTCGCCTCGTTTTTTATTTAAAAAGATCCATAAACTTCATAGGATCAATTGAAATACCATCAATACGAACGCTGACATGCAAATGCGCACTTTCTGCGTAACCGGTGTGTCCACTGAGGCCAATCACCTGCCCTAGCAGCACAAGCTCGCCCGGATTCACGTTAATTTTCGAAAGGTGCATATACATAGTCATTAGACCGAACCCGTGGTCTACGACGATCGTATTGCCATACACGGTGAATTTCTTGGCGATTCGTACAACACCGCGGTTCATTGCTCGAACCTGAGTCCCTTCTGCCGCCCGAAAATCCGTACCTTTATGGGCAATTTCATATGAACCAGTTTCTCGAGAATACCCATACGGATCAGTAATAAAAATGGTTGGTAATGGGAATCTAAATTTTTCTGTCCAAAATGCTTTGGTTCCAGTCCAAATCGATGCCAATTCAGTATTTTCTTTTGAAAGATTTGTAACGAGTGAAGTTGCAGCGGCTGGCGTGTTACCACCAAGACTTGCTGGAATCCCGAGCGGCGCCTCAATTTTCTTTCGAGAAATGACTTCTATATTTTTAGTTATTTTTTTGCCATCAGAGAGTTCGGCCACGAATGGATATGTACCCGGAGTCTTTTTCAAATCGATACCAATAAGCGCGGTTGGTTTCGCCTGATACATAAACACACCAAGTGGCTTGCCCGCAAAAGTCATGCTTTTAACTGAAATAGACGATGTGAGATTTTCTAGAGAAACCATAATCGGCTCGCCTTGCAGCGGCTTTTCAGGAGAAACTTTGATTTGTGGTAAAACAGTCTGAGACGAAATGGTTGCTGCGGAGAGAAAAATGAATGGTATAAAAAATAAGGTTATCGATCCAAAAAAATATTTGAGTGGTCGTATTATTTTCATTCTAAATTACGCCGCCAAAGATCCTGGTTGGATCGAGCTGTTGGGCTCGAGAAGAGAGAAACCCCCGTCTGGACCAGAAACCGCAAAAATCATGCCGTTGCTTTCAAAACCACGAATCGTGCGAGGTTCGAGATTGGTTACAAACATGCAGGTTTTACCCACAAGAACTGCTGGGTCAGGAAAGTGCATAGAGATACCAGACACGATCTGACGCGGCATGCTTTTGGCCGGCGCAGATTCAACACCTTCAGTCGGCCCAGCAACGGGCGCCATTTCATTAAAATCCACCGACAGTTTGAGTAATTTGTCTGTATCAGGAATTTTCTCAGCTGACAAAATTTTGCCAGCTCGTACTTCTACCTTTTTAAATTCTTCGTATGAAATCATGGAGCAAGTATACGGTATTTTAGGATTTTTTAAAGATTTTAATATCAAAAATGTAGAGCGGCACGATGAGCAAAAGACCAATAATACTGAGGATAGAAATAGTGAAAATAAGGGAGATTTCGTCTATAAAGAAACCGATCAATATCGGTGAAATGATCTGTGACAGCTGAGCAACACTTAAAAACGCCCCACTGAGGCTTCCCATATGAGCCTGAGTCTCGTGAATAGTCGCCGATCGTTCCAAGGCAAGCATTGCATAGTACGCACACACACTAATCAAGAAAACTAACACAAGCTGTACAAACAAAGAACTAGTGAACGGCAAAAAGAGTAGGAGGCATACACTCGCAAAAATAACTCTTCGCACACCCTTGGGACCAGCTTTATCCGAAAGAAAACCAATTGGTACACCAAAAATAAATGGCAACACCGCAAAGGCAGAAAGCAAAAAGACGGCCGTGTAACTTTTGTTTTCAGTAAAAGAAATAAGTGGAAGGAAAAAGGCAATTAAAATAAAAATCGTGCTCACAAATCCATACAAGACTGCCGTATATTTTTGTTCAAGATTCCAATGTTTTATGAAACTAAACAGTTGTTTGTAGTCGACATACACTTCTTTAAAAAGCCGACTAATTTTAAACCTTTCTTCATGTTCCACTCGAGTCTTTCTTTCTCGCGGTAATAACCAAACCAAAAACATAGCAACAAGAGTTGTTGGAACAATAAACAAGAAAAGCTTGTGTAGCGGAAAAGTATTTATCAGGAATAGTCCTACAACCGCGGCGGCAAGCCACCAAAAGTTCGCCAAGGTATCAAAGTACCCGAAGATGATACCAATACGCCCATGGGCATTACGGCGCATGTAGGTTCTTTTGCCCACACTGTCCAACGCATAGCTAATACCATTTATGAACCTCGCCACGATAAGCAGAGAAATCGCCCCGAACACTCCGGAATAGAAATAACAAAGTGCAATCAATGGATACAGCGCGAGACCAGAGAGAATTATTTTTTTACTCGGAACACGATCAGCTAAACGAGATACGACGGGCAGAGCAAGAAGAAAGACTACGTCGTATACGGAACGCAGGACACCAACTTCTGCGTAATTGTGCACAAAAGACAGAAGAAAAATCGGTATAAAGATTTCCACAAATCCCCATCCGGCAAAGCGAATTGCTGTCGCCCAAGAAATCAGGCGAATTCCTTTTGGTATATGAAGAAGATTGAGATCTTTATGATGAAAGAGCATAAAAAATGCTGCCGTCCTATTATACTCCTCTTAATAGTATCATCCGCGCGAAGACTTTGTTATATTTCTACTATGAACAGATACATTTTTATCATTGCCGGTATTATCGTTGTCATCGGGGCCTTGGTTTTTTTGGCCACAAAACATGTACACAAGGACTTCAACCCAACCCATACCACAAAAGACACTGGTCCAAAATATTATATAAACGACAGCGAGGTCGATGAAAAAACCTTTTTCACTCTCAAAAATACACTTATGATTGGTGAATCTGGCGCAGATCTAACCTCAGACAAGGGCGGCTTTACGTTATACACTGCAAGAAACGTAGCGGGTAAAGAATACACGTATTTGGAAGGTCAAGACGACGGCGTGCAGATGTATAGAATTCGGGAGAACTAATTTAACGCAACAGTATGAAACAATTCATCACTGATCTTTTCCAGATCATTTTTAAATCATTTTCAGGGAAGAATATTTTTGCTCACATATTGGCAATTGGTTTAACGGCAGCAATAGTCCTGTCTGGTTTTGATTGGTATTACTTTTCTCTCTTTCACGCGATTGGTTTTGGGTACTATCTTTTTCCAGCGGCGATTCTTGGCGCATTCGTGCCAATTTTTCTACCAATCTATCTGTTACTTTCAGCCAAAATTCTTAAAAACAAACGGCGCTGGACTGCAGCAATCGCCCTTACCCTATCCGTACTCGCAGGTTCAATTATTTCTTCTTTTTACAAAGCATTCACCGGCAGAATTCCGCCAAACCAATTTGATCTCATTAACGACATCAGCAATGGATTCAATTTTGGGTTTTTGAAACACGGTATTTTTTGGGGCTGGCCTTCATCACATACCACGATTGCGTTCGCTATGGCTTTTACACTTATTGGTCTCTTCCCTAAAAACAACATGGTGCGCGTCTGCGCTTTTCTATATGCGCTCTATATTGGCATCGGCATATCCACTAACATTCATTGGTTCTCAGAATTTATTAGCGGAGCAATTATTGGAACGGTTATTGGCATCAGCACAAGTACGACATTCAAAAATAGAATTTAAATTTATTCAATGACGTTTTCAGTAATTGCCTGATTAATTTGTATTGTTGTACCGAGAAAACGACCAAGAAGTAGGCCAGTAACAACAATAAGACCAAAGGCATTCAGTGCCGCACCCGACAGCCAGTGTTCAAACAGCCATTTTCTGCTAATTTCGAGACCAACATACACAATAAGGAGAATGACACCGACCATATCGAGATGAGCAACGACTTTTTCCTTTTTAGTATGCCAAAAGATTTTAAACATTCGACTCATACACAAACCAATCGCCGTAGAAAGACCAAAACCACTTGCAGCCAAAACACCACCGACTTTTTCCTGAAAAACATTCACAATACTAATAACGAGCAATACGAACGTAAGAATAAGAAAGAAAATCTGGCGAAGCAGCAAGTTGATGTGCACACTCTCCTTATAGTGTTTAATCTCTTCAATCATCCAGACAGTATAGCAAAAGAACATATAACAATAACTCCCCCACCCGTTTCATGTGGAGGAGTTGTTGCTTATACCAAAATAGTAACCACGAGTTACATTACATAGAATAGTTTCCGACACCAATCACCCACCAAGTTCCAGCATTTTCATCTGCTGCTAAGGTAATAAAATCACCAGAGTTAGCTATTCCAACGGTTGCATCAGTAATATTCTCAATTTTTTGTCCACTTACAGGAACAATAGCCGTTGAATAGGAACTTGAACCTGTTTGCTTTACGGTATAAATTAGGCCGCCGTTACCTGTAAGTGTAGGTAGAGTAATAGTTCTGCTCGAAGTTTCTCCGCTCATATCAGAAACATACAGTTTTGTACTTCCTGTCTGCAAAACACTAATACCAAGAACATTTACAGACCTCAACAAATTCATCGAACTCAGACTACCTGCACGCGCCACAGAGGGATTTACGACTCCAAAACCAATCAGCACAACCAACGAAAGCGCCGCAAAACCGAGACTGATTTTCTTAAACATTGAGTTTATTTTTTAATTTAATGTAATAGTTTATGACACAGCACACAGCAAAAAACACTGACAGTGTCAGTACTCGAGTTTTATAAACTTCTCAGGACGCACAGACCTCAAGGGCCTTTGTGCCTTAACAGTACCTTACAAAACAGGAACCGGCCGCAGACTGTCCACAGATATCGGCAATGTACTTACAACCACGAAACCGCGCAATGAATTATCTTTTTGGTACGTGGCAATGAAACTCAGATTATACTTCGCGGTCATTCTATCTTTCTTAACCAGCTCAATGTGTGGAACTGAAAAAGACCGACAATCGTGTAGCAAGGACGAAAAGTTCTGTGTAAATATTTTAATAATCTCTTCCGGACAAAAGTAGAAAAAAGACTTGCCGATCATATCTGGAATGTCATACATAAGCTCACGGGCAAACTCATTGCTTACGTAGGTAAAGAAACCGTCGATATTAATCTCAGCAATGGGGCCGGAAAGAGTAATACCGTTTGGGACGATTGTTGGTTGGAACATGAAACCATTCTCTTTCTTTACCACTTCATGTGACACGAGCGCATAGCTTTTTTCAGCAACGGTCTGAAAACGAATATGCTCCTGCACGCATACAAATTCCCCATTTTTATGTTTATGAAACGTCTCGGTAACATGCGGGTCGAATCGAATCATCTGGGCCTTATCCCAAAAGTGATCATACGATCCTTCCCCAACATGTAAGTCAATATGTCCCATTTTTCCACCTAATAAATCTTTTCTCGTGTATCCCAAAATTGTCGGTTCGGTAGAACACGCGTCCACCACGACGCCGTCAGAATCATATAGAAGAAAATATCGCTCGGTCTTGTTGTCCGGGCTCAAATTACTCACCGAAACAACTTTCTTACAGCGCTTACACTTAATCTCAAGAAAAGAGTCGTTCAAAAAACCTCTAAAAAGAAGTTGTCCGCACACACACCGAAATTCAGAGAGTAAAGAGCTCATAACACACGGACCGTACGTCTGTACGGCTTATAAGCTAATAAAATGCGAGACTTAGGAGTCTTCTTTTACACAAGAAGTGTGAGCAAACCGTCTCAGATAGTAACGTTCCTGTCTTGCTTCCCTGAGCAAATTGTACCAGTAGAATTACCTGTTGTACATTACTTACTTTCTCTTTCTTTTTCGGCTGCGGTAACTGTGAAGTTATACGTGGCTGTGGCCAGCATGCTCAAGAGCCTGTTTTTCTTTTTCTATCAAAGTCGTATTAGAAACGTCTTCGTACATCTGCCCTTTCTTTTTTTTAGAAAGCAGCCAGACGGAAATAAATGTCGTGATTGGAACAGCAAGAATCAATCCAATGCTGCCGATAAGAGTTCGAACAATTTCAGTGGCAAATATTTCTTTATTAATAAGATTTGCCATGCTTGCCGAAGATGACTGATAAAAAATAAGGAGCAGTGGTAGTGATGCACCCACATAGGCAATAGCCAAAGTATTTACGAGCGCGCCAATATGTTCCCGACCAATCCTGATTGCGCGTTTATAAATAACACGTTTGTGTACATGTGGCGCAATTCGCATCAACTCCTCAACAGAAATCGCCTGACCAATCGCCACGTCGTACAAAACACCCAAGAGACCGATCATAATACCTCCCAACAATAAACCAACCACATCGATCGTACCGCGAGCATTTAAATTTAAATAAACAACGTCTTCTGAGCCAAAACCGCTGAGTTTAGTAAATCCAACCGACCAATATGCAAGCAAGCCCGTAAACAACACCGTCACAACCATACCAACTACAGCAGAAGTTGTGGTTTTGTTGAACCCATGCGTGATATATGAGCCAATGATAATAATAAGCGAGGAAACAAGTATGGTGAGCGATAAAGGAGAATACCCATGCAAAATACCCGGCAACAACACATATAAAATAATTAAAAAACTACCAATAAGACTAACCAGACCACGAATACCCTGAATACCGCCAAGAAGAAAGACTCCGACCACAAAAATACCGATTAAGATCACCATGTGAGGCAAACGATATGGCTCGCTCACTGAATAATAATCTGAACCATCAGCCGAATTTGATGTGTGCATCAAATAAAAAACTTCACCCTTGTCGAGATTTAGATAGTCGTTTTCAACAGTCACTTCTTTTCCCTCCTCTTTTCCTTCCAGGATTTTTACCCGAATCGTTTGGAAATTTCCTTGAGTATCAGTGCCGGGTATTTCTTTGGTTTCATTTTTAATGATTTCCAAAACCTGAGCCTTAACCGTAGTTTGTTCATCGGGAACCATTTCCTGAGCACGGACCTGATTTATTCCAGTCATAAAAACTGCGCAAAAAAGAACCGGCAAAAACAAGAAAAAAACATAAAATAAATAGGGATACTTTCGATTCATACAGAGATAATTTTAGCCCTTATTACATTTTTTGCATATCGCGAAAAGCTCTAGTGAATGGTGGTCTATTGAAGAAAAATAAGGTGATTTTGAGATGACGTTTTTGGCAAGTTGATCAATGGTGCATGCGTCAAAATCTTCAATCAAGCCACATTCGAGACAGACAATATGGTGATGATGATCTTTTGTGAGTTCAAAAAACACGGAATCTTTTTTAAGATTCACCTGATGAATCACTCTTGCGGACTCAAAGATCTTTAGAGTTCGATAGACAGTGACTCGATCAGTCTTTTTTGTTCTCACTTTTTCATACACAAAATCAGCATTGAGAGGTTTGCGGTTTTGTAAAAAAACATCAAGCACCAAGAGTCGAGGGGCCGTCAACTTATATCCCTTCGTCTTTAGTATTTCAGTATATATTTTTCTTTTCGGGTCATTTTTCATAAGGCTGAGTTTACACTAATTGCAAATGATTTGCAATTAGTGTATAAAGGACCAACAGGATAGTTGCGGTAGCGCGGCAATCAAAATTTAAAAACATTAGAAGCATTTAAAAATAGACTTATGATTTTCTTAATAACCATCGCAACTTTCGTTTCAACATTTTTTGGCGGTCTTTTTGCTATTAAGTTTAAGGACAAACTTCACTTGATTCTCGGCTTTAGCGCCGGTGCGGTTATCGGGGTCGCATTTTTCGACCTCCTCCCTGAAGCAATAGAACTTGCCAGTTCGACTCATTCACCCTCTTTCATAACTTCAATCGTCGCTTTTGGTTTTATTTTATTTATGATTCTTGATCGTTTTGTCCTTTTGCATTCACATCACAGCGATCATGAACATGCCACACATGCAGAACATGGTCACATACATCTTCAGGGGACGCATCATCGAGGTAAACTCGGTGCCGGCAGTCTTTCTATTCATAGTTTCTTGGACGGCGTCGCGATTGGACTTGCCTTTCAGATTTCCGCGGCAGTTGGAGCCGTTGTGGCCGTCGCTGTGCTCGTCCATGACTTTTCCGACGGCATCAATACGGTTAATCTAATTATCAAGAACGGTGGACAAAAAACCCAGGCAATTAACTGGCTGCTTGTAGACGCGATTGCACCGGTATTGGGCGTACTCTCTACCCTCTTTTTCCGTTTACCAGAAGACGCACTTGGCATTGTTCTCGCATGCTTCTGCGGCTTTTTTATCTACATCGGTGCAAGCGATTTATTACCAGAAAGTCACCACAACCACCCAACATTTCTCACGACTTTTATGACCGTCCTTGGCGCAGGAGTTTTGTTTGTAGCAATTAAGTTGGCGGGGATTTAAACAATATATTTTTTTGAGTTACAAAAAGGCACCCGATGTGGGCGCTTTTTTGTCTTCATCTCGTTTTATTCTGCTTAGATTTTTACCTATTTCTTCCCGTAATATTCAAGGAGCGCTTTTATACCAGCTAAGTTTTTGTCCCATTCGGTGGTTTCGTGAGTTTTGAGTTCGACAGTGATCGCAGGAATACCGATAGATGCGAGCCAGCCTTCGGAGTCGCCGGTAATTTTATATGCAGTGAAAGATGCTACTGCCGGATAACCCGCTGCTTTAGCATAGGCATTCATAATGTCGGTTGTACCAGGAAGAACACCATTGTCGCATTCAGATGCATAGACAGCGTTCGCTTGGCTATGCCAGAAGACAAAACCATCGGGCCTATATTTGAGTGCATAGTCGCGAATTGCAGCGGCTTCTGGTTCGGAGAAAGCTGAAGTACCGGCGCTGACAGTTTTAGACTGCCACATACTTGTTGGTGCCCAATGACATCCGAAGTTTCGGTTGAGATCAATACCATGCGCATTGAAGCGACCAGAGGCAGAAACCTCGGTAGTCACGGCAGGAATTTCAGCTTGAGTAAAACGACCTTCTTTACCAATTACTTTGAAGACACCGTCAGGATTGATTGCAGGAATAATGGTTACGGTGAGGTTAGCTGGAATCGCGGTTGGATTGACCTTGAGGTAATCCATAAACTGGTATGCGAGCAACACACTGTTCCATTCGTAGCCACCATGCATACCACCCACAAACACGACGTGTTTTTTTGCTGGATTTGTAGAAGTTCCAAGTAATGGACCAGTGCCGACGTAAGTATAACTTTCAATCTTTCGACCTTCGACAGATTTACCAATTACTTCATACGTATAGCCCAACTTTGGTTCTTCGACTTGAGGCGGAGGTGTTACGGGAACTTTTTTAAGACTTCTTACTATAAAAAATCCAACACCGATCAGTGCTACAACAACAATGATCAGAACTATTGGATTCCTATAGAAGGGTCGCATTATGGGTGAGAAAAATTATTTTGTCTGAATTTTGTCTGAATTATTTTGCGTATGACTTCAAGAGAGCTTCGACACCTGCACGGTTCTTTGACCATTCAGTGTCAGTGTGATTTGTGAGGAGAACGCTGATTGCTGGGACGTTGCTTTTCGCAAGCCAGTTAACCATGTCGCCAGTGATTTCGTAGAAGTCGAATGTCTGATATGCCTTGTAACCAGAAGCCTTTGCGTAGGTATTGGTAAGCGCCTGAGTTTCTGTAGAAACACCGTTGTGGCAACTTGAAGCGAATACACCACCGGCTGCGCTGTACCATACGACAACAGCTGCAGGATTTTTGCTTTCAACATAACTCTTTATAGCCTGGCTTTCTGGTTCTGAGAATGCTGCAGTTCCACCGCTCACAGTTTTGTTTTGCCATTTACCTTCTGCTTGCCAATCACAATCAAAGTTTCGGTTGAGATCAACAGTATTTGCATTGAAACGACCTGCAACCTGCAAATCCTGAGAAGAAGGAACATCTGATGCCATAAACGCTGTTGTGGTTCCAATTGTCTTATTCAAACCATCTGGATTCATAACAGGAATAACAGTAACCATTACGTTTTCAGGAACAATAGTTGGATTCTGCTTTAAGTAATCCATAAGCTGGAATGCAACCAAAGAAGTGTTCCATTCATATCCACCATGGATACCGCCGATAAAAACGAGCTCGGTACTACCAGTTCCGAAGTGATATGCATTGATATCGAGACCACCAGCTGATTTGCCGATAGAATTTGGGTTTGAATTTGTTGGGGTTGTTGTTGATGTTTCAACCGGAGTTGATGGTGTTGTTGGAAGCTGGTTAATACCTGTGTCTTTTGTGTCTGTTTTATGAGTAAAGTAATAAATTCCAAGTCCGACGAGCACTACGACAATGACTGCAATGATAATTTTTTTCATATGTAGCTATTTTAGCACACCTGGTTTAGGCGAATAGTTGAAAAAAATAGTATCTGTGTCTATAGAAAAACTGCTTTTCTGACCAGCTTAAGCTTCTCTTCTCTTCTCCAACTTTTGATTTCAATTTCACGACGCAAAGCATCGCCAACTTTTTTGAATTTTTCAGAATATATGAGTTTTACTGGACGACGAGCTTTGGTGTATCGTGCGCCTTTTTTAGAAGTATTGTGTTCAAGCAACCGCCTCTCAAGATTTTTTGTATACCCAATATACAAAGTCTTGTCTGCACATTTCAAAATATACACAAAATGCGACATTACTCTTTTGGGTCCAGATCTTTGTTCCCCCATCGCCAGCTTGGTTTTTCTCCGGTCGCTCGGCAAATAAAAATAAGAATGGCCACCGCAAGAAATGATTGAATGATGAACGGTCGAAGCGTGTCACTGTTTGAATGTGACACTGCATCGATTCGCAAAAAATTCCACACTTCAAACACAATAAAAACCAAAAGAACCAGCCAACCCTGCCAAGTCGCGGGATACCAA
>JAHFLV010000046.1:2559-3181 GCA_023264565.1 Candidatus Zambryskiibacteriota bacterium | reverse complement strand
CTAAGTTTGAGTTACTAGTTCGACCAACAAAAGTCAGTGTTGGCAAAATGAAGAGCAGTAATTCAAAAGCCAATACCAAAATCAAAATTGTTCGAGTATTTTGATTATGCAAAAAATGCGGGCGATGATCATTCTCATCATGAGGAATAAAATGCTTTTTGAACCACTCAATCATCAAAGTAATTCTGAAGCACAAAACCACCAGCGTCAAGCGGGTGGTTTTTGCATACATTAGCCATTATTCGGCTTCAAAATCAATCGGTGCTTTCAGTTTTATATATTCAAGAGCCCCGTGTAGGCCTCCAGAATCGCCTAATTCAGCTTTTTTTATAGCAGGAAGCTCTGGATAAATTTTCAAAATCTCCTTTAAATGAGCCTCGGTTATGTCTAGGGGTATAGATGGGTCACCGGTAATCATCGAGCCACCAAGAACAATGACGTCGGGTGACCAAAAGACACACACGTTGTTGAGTCCATATGCCAAAATCTTGGCAAAGCCATTCCAAAAGGCCTGCTCTTTTATATCTTTTGGTTTTTTACCACTTCTTTCAAATAGATTCTTTCCGGAAATATAATCTTCAATAAAGTTTCCACTCGCCTCGGGCATAATAGTTCGATCCGC
>JAHFLV010000046.1:0-2549 GCA_023264565.1 Candidatus Zambryskiibacteriota bacterium | reverse complement strand
CAATAATCTGGTGTCCTGGTTCAAAACCGATTGATTTTGCATCAATGTGGCCGTTTACGATTCTCGCACCGCCAACTCCAGTACTTACGGTCAGATACGCCACAATTTCAAATCCCCGACCTGCACCCCGATGCGCTTCACCAAGTCCAGCTACAACCGCATCATTTTCAATATACACCGGCGCATTAAAAAAAGTTTCAAGTTCAGAACGAAATGGACGGCCAATCCAGTTTCGAAGATTTGGACTACCAACCAACGCTTCTTTTTTTTGGCTAAAAGCACCAGCAATTCCACCCGCCACAGCCAAAACCTGCTCACCTTCTGCAAGAGCCTCCCCAATTTTTTTAAACTCAGCGATTCCCGCTTCGTATGTGAGCGGTGTTTCAACAACAACTGTTTTACTAATAGTTTCGCCATCATGAGAAGAGGCTAAACGCATTTTTGTGCCACCGATATCAAAAACGATATACATGAGATGATGGGGCGCGCCAAGCGCAAAATTAAATAATCTACGCGATTAGTTTTTTAAACTCTTCTACCATCGGCACCTGTTCTGGTTCGGTTCCATATATTTTAGACAAAGAAAGCGCCGTCCAATCTGCGAACAAAAGCGAATTAAATATTTTTTCAAACACTGAATCTCCAGAAAGCTGAACAACACTTACTGGCAATCCTCGATCTTCGTACAATTTCGACAAAACTTCCATTCGGCGCATAATTTTTGGCTGATCATTCGCATCCTCGATAAAAATGAAATGAAAATTTGCTGAAAGAGCCGCGGTAGATTCTCCAACATCAAAACCGTTCATTTCGTTGTGGTTGAGCTCAGGAAACATATTCGAAAATGCCGGAATTTTGGCGGTTTCGTTGAATTTTATTTTCCAGTTGTAGGCAATGGACTGATTTGCACGTGAAGAATACACGACCGGCACCCTATCTCGCAAAGCTTCAGCTAATTCTTCGCCATCTTTTTTATGTGCGAGCGGATCGAGCTTTGAACCTAATTTTTTGAGTTCAGCAACAACTTCATCGTCACCCATGATTTTTGCTAACGCAAGAATAGAAAGTCCGAGCGCGCTTCGAGGCTGAATACCTTCTGACGGCATCAGTACGTATGGCAGATTGTTCTTTTTTGCGAATTCAATGAGCTTGCCACCAGTTGAAACAACCACAAGGTTGTACTTTGCTTCCAGAGCCCTTTCTGCAAAATCCAAAACTTCTTCCGTGTTTCCAGAATACGAGCTCGCAATATACATACTTTCGGCAAATCTTTTTTCAGAAAGAACTGGCAAACCGTAATCTCGATGAATATAGATATCAATACTTGGGCTATACATTTTCAAAAGTCCGGCTGCCAAATGTGATCCACCCATTCCACAGACGACAAAACTATCCGCAGATTTTATTTTTGATTCATTTTCAATTACAGGCTGAAAATCAAACTGACCAGCAATACTTTGTATAGCGTTTTCCATGCCGTAAGTATACTACAGCGATTTTAGTCTTTTATGGCCTTAGCCACAGCTTTTACCACCCGCTTATCAAAAACATCCGGAAGGATTTTTTCAGTCGAAATCTTTTTTTCTACTGCTGCTAAATTTTTTGCAGCCTGTACAAACATTCGATCATTAAATTGCGAAATTTTATTATCAAGCGCGCCTCGAAAAATTCCTGGAAAAGCCAAAGCATTGTTTACTTGATTCGGAAAATCCGATCGGCCGGTCGCCACAATACACGCACCTGCGGCTTTGGCCACATCCGGCATAATTTCTGGCACGGGATTTGCCATGGCAAACACGATCGGCCGCTCAGCCATAGTCTCTACCATTTCTTTTGTCAGTACTCCACCCTTACTCACCCCAACAAACACATGCGCACCAGAAAGTACGTCGGATAAAATTCCCTTTTTCTTTTCAAAATTTGTTATTTTTGCAATCGCAATCTTTTCTTCATTCAAATCTGGTCGACCTTCATAAATCGCACCAAGACTGTCACACACAACGATATGTGTAACGCCAAAATCCAAAAGTATTTTTGTAATTGCCGTTCCTGCCGCACCACTGCCATTTACCACCACCTTTGCTTCAGATGGCTTTAATTTTCGTAGTTTAAGTGCATTAATAAGCCCCGCAAGCACCACAACCGCCGTACCATGCTGATCATCATGCATAACCGGAATATCAAGCATGCCACGCAATTTCATTTCAATTTCAAAACATCGTGGTGCGGAAATATCTTCTAAATTAATCGCACCAAAAACCGGAGCGATGTTTTTGACCGTCTCAATGATTTCTTCGGTATTTTGCGTATCAAGACAAATCGGAAACGCATCCAGACCCGCAAATTCTTTAAAAAGCGCAGCCTTACCTTCCATAACAGGAATGGCCGCTTCTGGACCAATATTTCCCAACCCCAATACTGCAGAACCATCACTGACTACTGCCACTGAATTATTTTTTATCGTATATTTTTTGGCGAGCGACCTGTCTTCTGCAATTGCTTTACTCACCGCCGCCACACCCGGCGTATATGCAAGCGACAATGTCTTT
>JAHFLV010000020.1 GCA_023264565.1 Candidatus Zambryskiibacteriota bacterium | reverse complement strand
CCTGCCCGTTCGGGTTCAGCCATAATTTTTTCTACGACTTTTTCCATTCGAATTCCCTGGGAACCTTTTACCAAAATTATGTCGCCGGTCTCGATATTCCGTGCGACAGCTTCCCCTGCCTCGGCCGCATCATGAAATTCAAACGTATTTTCTTTTGGAAAACCCGCTCGTAGCGCAGATTTAGAAATGTCTTTTGCTCGACTTCCAACCGTATAAATCAGATCAGCGACAGCGGCAGCTTTTTCTCCAAGTTTTGCATGTTCTTCGGGTGAATGAGCACCAAGTTCAAGCATGTCGCCCAGAACAACCACAATTCGACTTTGAATTTTATTTTGGGCTTCGAAATTTTTGACCGTTTCAAGTGCTTCGGCAGCAGCAATCGGCGAAGAATTATATGTGTCGTCGATAATACAAGAACCACTTATTCCTGGGAGAATTTTCATTCGTCCGGCTGGTGATTCGTGTTCCTTAAGAGCCACTGCAGCTTTATGAAGATCAAGCCCAACTGTAGAAGCAACCGCAAGCGCTGCCAATGCTGTATACATAGCAGGGCGACCTAACACAGAATCAACCTGAACATGTGTTGATACGCCTTTTGTGTCAACTTCAAATGAAATACCGGCCGGGAATCCGACAGAACGTGCGTCATGTGAATGTACAAAAGCAAATTTGCTACCCACAACATCGGCAGGATTATGTGCACCAAATGTCACAACAGGACTTTTGGTTAGATTTCGAAGAGAGAAAACAAGCTTGTCGTCAGCATTTAAAATGACCGTAGTTTTCGGCTGAGCGGCCAGTACGAGCTGCGCCTTTTCATGCCGCACCTGCTCAGCGGACGCAAAAAATTCGATGTGCGCAGGTACATCGCTCAAACGTGTAATCACCACAATGTCAGTTTTGAGCCATGCAGCGATTTTGCGAATGTCGCCCGGACGATCCGCGCCGATTTCGATTACCAGCCATTGCGGATACGGGTGTGGAATCAAGAACAACAGAAAACCATCAAGCAAATTTCGAAGCCAAGCCTTTGGATCATTCCAGGCATTCGGCAGACCAAGAATTGTGAGCGGCACGCCAATTTCGGTATTTAAACTTTTGCTGCTTTTACGAACGAAAAAGGTTGTGGCCAAAACTGCGTATATTGCATCTTTAGCAGAAGTCTTGCCAACACTACCAGTAATAGCAACCACGTGTGGCTTATATTTTTTCAGAACGAGTTTTGCCTCGATCTCTAAAGTTTTTTCAACAATCTTTTTGAATATCGGCTTCATTTGATTTTAAACCGACACACTATCGATCTGGCGGAATATCATAGTAATTTATCAGATATTTGGTCAAATTGATAAAAGTCTCAGTGAGAGTTTCGGATGCATAGCTCACATGTTTTGGATAATACGTGTAGAGGAAAATAATGAATTTTGGTTTATATGCCGGGAAATATCCAAAGAATGAATGCAGGTAGCGATCAGCATAATAGCCATTTCCCCCACCTTCTGAAATCTGAGCGGTACCAGTTTTAGCCGCCACGCTATAGTGCTCGAGTTTTACCGTTCCACCTCGCAAGGCTTCGTCGACAACTCGCACAAGCATTCGCGTGATTTCAGCAGAAGTTTCTGGCTTAATAATTTGAGTAAATTGATCTGTTGGCGTGGTTGTAAAAAGACCAGTGCGATAGTCGATTTTTTTAACTACATGAGGATTGATGAGCTTGCCACCGTTTGCGAGCACAGCAAGCGCACGGATGGTTGCAACGGGGGTCATGGCAATACCCTGACCATACGAAGCAGTCGCGTGCTCGATGTCTCGTGGACTATTAAGATTTGCCACAAGCGGCGCCGCTTCAAAAGGCAAATCGATGCCAGTTTTTTTATCCAGACCATAATTTTTCATGTACTGCGAAAACTTGTCTTTACCAAGCTGAGTCACCACATACGCCACACCAGTGTTAAGAGATTGGTTCAACACTTGCTGTATGTCGATCACACCACGACCAACACCGTCGTAATTTGAAATCTTTTTACCGTTCAACACAAGAAAGCCTTTGTCGTTATATGTTGATTTGGCAGTAATCACCCCCGCGTCAATTCCTGCCGCAACAGTGAGTGGTTTAATAATCGAACCCATTTCGTATACGTCTTCCACAAGCTTATTAGAATAAATTTTCGCATCCTTTTCCGCACCGAAATTGTTTGGATCAAACGTTGGATAGTTGCTCATGGCGACAATTTCACCAGTTGTGGGGTCCATGATGATGCCACCTGTGTATTCGGAGCTCCATTGTTTATTTACAGACTCAAGCGCAGTATCCAAAAAGCCCTGCACATTTGGCTCAATAGTTGTCACCACATCTCCTTCCCAATTGGTTTTTTCTGAAAATGTTTTTTTAATATTTGAAAAAATTTCTACGAAAAAGTTCGTGTAGGTAGATTCGTTTGTTCGTTTCAACGTATCTTCATATTTATATTCCAAACCATATTGACCAGACAGCACGTCGCCTTTGCCGTACGCCATAAAACCAAGAGCATTTGAAGCCAGCTTACCTGACGGGTATGATCGCCATTTCTGTTTGTAGATCTGCAAACCCGGAATTGTCGGTTCGACAATTTTTTGAGCATCAACAGCGTCTACTTTTTTTAAAATTTCTTCATATGGATCAGATTTTTTAGCAGCCTTTTTCATGAACTCCTCTTTGTCGATCGGAATAACTGAATTTATTCGTTCATATACAGCCTCGGGATCCGAAATAATGCTTGGATTTATGACCACAATATTACCAGTCTGCTGATATGCGGCTGTAACCTGTTCACCTTCTTTGGTAGTAAAAAAAATAGAGCCGCGGTCGACGAGCGCCGGACTTGTAGTGACATATTGACGATCTGCTTTAAGAGAATATTCTTCTCCAGCCAAAATCTGAATGCTATAGAGCCGATATATCAACCCAAGAGAAAACAGAGCAATGAGAATAAAAACCAGCCTAACCCTGTTAACAATGACCTGAGACTGTAATGACATCCCTCTTATTGAATCGTTTCTGCCCGTGTAAGTAAACTAACAGCTTTTTTTTGCATGTACATGGTTTTTGCAGCCTCACCGTATCCCAAAGACTGCGCCAAATCCATAGTAATAGCGCCCTTCTGAGCGATATATGAGGATTCAAGCTCTGTAATGTCGCTTTTTGAAGCAGAGATGCGAGATTCAAGAGAATTTCTTTCTGCCACGAGAACGATAGTACGGTTAACCGCAAAGAGGTACGAGAGTGCAACCAATACGACCGCTCCGACGAGGAAGTAGAAGAGTCCGCTTCCTTCAGTGTATGCAATTATTTTTGATTTCAGTGACATGTTATTTGTTTGTAATGAACTTTTAAATTTTCTAACTTACTTTTTCAATGATTCTTAATTTTGCGCTTCGTGACCTTGGATTTGCTTCAAGCTCTTCTTCGCTTGCGGTGATCGGCTTCTTCGTGATTACTTTTCCAATTCCCTCAATTTTCAATTCATTAAAATATTGTTTGACGATTCGGTCTTCCAGACTATGAAAGGAAATGACTGCGATTCTGCCTCCTGGTGTTAAAAGCTTCCAGGCCGACTTGAGCCCCTCCGTGATCGCTCCCAACTCGTCGTTGACTGCGATGCGAATGGCTTGGAATGTTCTCGTCGCTGGATGAATTTTTCCATGGTGATAATAGAAGGGTGTAGAGTTTTTGATGATTTCTACGAGCTCGCCGGTGGTTTCGATTGGCGCCTTTCCTCGAGCCTCAACAATTCCTTTAGCGATTTTTCGCGAATGTCGTTCTTCACCAAAACCGTAAATGATTTGTGCAAGATTTTCTTCTTGCCATTCGTTTACCACTTCGCGAGCTGTAACACCAGTACCACCATTTTCAGCTCGTTTGTCTTTTTCAAATGTCATGAGCAGTGGCTCATCTTTTTTGAAACTGAATCCTCTACCGGATTCTTCAAACTGCCGAGAACTGATACCAATATCAAAGAGAAATCTTTGTGCGTGAGTGAAACCAACTGATTCAAGAACCGATGCCACATCTCTGAAATTTCCTTGTTTCAAGAAAACTTTTTGAGATCCACTGTTTTGTCCAGCAGTGATTTCAGCTGCAAATCGTTCGGTCACCCGATTGATCGCATCTTGATCTCGGTCGATTCCAACAACAGTAACTTTGTTTCCGAACTTTCGAATGACTTCGGCACTATGTCCGCCGTCTCCCAACGTTCCGTCCACAAAGATGTCGCCATCATGGATATCCAACCCTTCTATTGATTCATGTAAAAGAACACTGATGTGGGCCATGGTGATAAATGAGTGTGTGTCCGATATTAGAGAGCGCCAATTTCGCCAAGTTTCTCAGCGAGTTTATCAGCCTGACCTTCGATAACTTTTTTGTATTCAGCCCAGCGAACGCTATTCCAAATTTCAACGCGATTATGGACTCCAGCGAACACTACTTTTTCTTTGAGATCCGCAAAGGTTTTAAGAAAATCTGGAACGAGGATTCGGCCAATTGAATCAACTTCGACTTCAACTGCTCCTGCGAGCATAAAACGATTGAAGCCTCGGGTGTCAGATTGACCAATTCCCAACTCTGCGAGCTTTCCTGCAACCTTTTGCCACTCAGAGATCGAATACAAAAAAATACAATTGTCCAAGCCATGAGTGACGACAACTTTCTTTCCGATTTCTTTCCTGAATTTCACAGGAAGCGAGACTCGGTTTTTTTCATCAACTGTATGAGTGTACTCGCCGATCAGCATGGCTTTTATTCAATTACCTCCCTATTTTCCTTCAACTTTCTATTTACCACTTTCTCCCACTTAGTTACCATTGTATACCACCAGGTGCCACTCTAGCTATACTCTTATCCACATTTTCACAACAAAAAAACCGCTTCATTGAGCGGTCTTTTGAACAACATATCGAAAGGATTTATTCTGCTTTTCTTGGCTTCAATGTCGGAAACAAAATCACTTCGCGGATATTTTTTGTATTCGTAAGAATCATAGTGAGGCGATCAACACTCATACCAACACCACCAGCAGGCGGCATGCCGTGTTCCATCGCCTCAACATATTCGTCGTCATTCGGCTGAGCTTCTTTGTCGCCCTGCTGTTTATTTGCCTCCTGATCTTCGAAACGTTTCTTTTGTTCGAGTGGATCATTCAATTCTGAAAATGCATTCACGAGTTCGTAACCAGCAATGACCAACTGGAAACGGTCGATAAATTCATGAGTTCCCTCTTTGTGTTTTGCGAGTGGAGAAAACGCGGTTGGATATTCAACGATAAATGTTGGTTGCACGAGCTTTGGTCGGCAGGTTTTTTTGTAAATGTTATCGAAAATTTTGTGGAGTAAATCGCCGCGTTCAACTTTTACGCCAAGCTGTTCGGCTTTGAGTTTCGCTTCATCGAGCGACATTGATTCTGGATTTGAAATCAATGCATATCGGCGGAGCAGGTCATAAAAAGAAATGACGTTGAATTTTTTATCAAAATCAATTTCCTGACCATCAAACGTAATGGTTGTTGTTCCCATGGCGCCCTTCACAATATTTCGCACAAGTTTTTCTGTGAAGGCTTGCTGCTTTTTGGCATCAGAATAGGCTTCGTAAAATTCAACCGTGGTGAATTCTGGATTGTGAGTCACATCGATTCCTTCATTTCGGAAAAGTCGGCCAACTTCGTAGACCTTTGGAAAACCAGCCACCAAAAGTTCCTTTAAGAAAAGTTCGGGAGCGATGCGCAAATACATATCGATATCGAGCGCATTGTGATGTGTTTTGAAAGGTTCGGCAGAGGCACCTCCTGCCACAGCCTGAAGGACTGGAGTTTCGACTTCCAAATATCCTGCTTTGTCGAGATTTTTTCGAAGCTCAGTGACGATTTTTGCCCGAGTAATAAATCGCTCTTTGACCTCAGGAGAAGAAATCACGTCGAGATAGCGCTTTCGAAAACGTTCTTCGACATCCTGCAAACCGTGCCATTTCTCCGGCAACGGCCGCAAACTCTTTGAAAGCATTCGCCAGTCACTTGCATGAATAGTCTTTTCGCCGCGTTTGGTTTCAAAAAATGTTCCGGTTACTTCAACAAAATCGCCGATATCAACGACATTCATGAAAAGATCAAAAAGGTCTTCGGAAATCCCCTCACCTTTTTTCATAAAGCCCTGGAACTTGGCTGTGCCGTCGTCAAAGCTAAAAAAAATAATCGCTCCTTGTGGACGAAGAGCTAATACCCGACCAACAAGCGTTGTTGGTTTCGCACCGGCCTTTGGACCAGCCGCAGAACTTCCTTCAGAAAGTTTTGTCCATTTCTCTATAACTTCTGCGTTTGTATAATCCTGATTCGAAGAAATCGGATAGGCTTCGATATTTTTATCTTTGAGAGCTTGAAGTTTATCCAAGCGACCTTTTCTAATATCGTCTATGGTTGACATGAGATTTTTGCGCCGCCCAAAGTCCGCAGAAGCGGCTATTTAACCAATAACTATTTGATACCAACGACTTTATACACCACTGAACCGCCTGGAGTAGTCACAGTAAAGCTTTCACCCTTCTTTTTACCGATGAGATTCTGTCCGACTGGAGATTTGATAGAGATTTTGTTGGTGTTGACGTCTGATTCTTCTGAACCAACAACAGTATATGTTTTCTGGCTTTTGTCTTTTTCTTTTTCGACAGTTACCACTGAACCAAGGGTAACAGCGTTGGTGTCATGACCAGAAATAATAAGAGCTGACTTGAGAATCATTTCGAGCTTTGCAATACGGTCTTCAACGTTTGCTTGAGCATCGCGAGCCTCGTGGTATTCAGCATTTTCAGCCAAATCTCCCAAAGACTTTGCATATTCGAGCTGTTCCGCAACTTCTTTGCGTTTCTTGTGCACGAGCGCATCGAGCTCAGCTTTGAGTTCGTTGTACTTTTGTTGTGTTAAATATTCGCCAGTTTCGTTCATGTGTGTTTTTATTTTTAAAGCAAAAGAATGTCCCATATTCTACACTAAATTCGAAAGTAATCAATTTGCCCCTGTGCACGTATCGTGTGCGAGATTACTTAAAATATTCTGGAGTATTCTGGTTCATCCAGTCTAAAAGCTGTCGCATGACATATGATGCACCAATAAGATTGCTTCTGGGACCCTTCTCCATCATGACCACAAAGGCATACTTAGGATTGTCATATGGAAAAAATCCAGTAATCCATGAATTCACAAAGTGTTTTTGGACACCGAGCTCGGCAGTACCCGTTTTAGCTGCAATATCTACATACGGAACATCTACCGCCGCAGCGGTACCTCCCTGACTGGCACCCAAGTGCATACCTTCATGAATAATATCGAAGTAGTCTTTTCGGAGTGGTACGGTTTTAGATGTAGACGGTGTTTCTGAATGCACCAAACGAGGAGTGTATAAAGTACCTTCATTCGCGATCGAACCCATATACCGCACAATTTGAATTGGAGTAAACTGCACACCATATTGGCCGATCGATGTGTTATATGTATCACCCACTCGCCATGGATCGCCATTAAAAACTTTTTCTTTCCATTCAGGAGTCGGGATCACGCCATCTTTTTCGAGACTCATATCAAAACCGGTTTTTTCTCCCAAACCGAACATACGAAAATATTTATCGAGCCGAGCAATACCAAGACCAGGTTGATCTTGAAAACCACCACCAACTTCGTAAAAATACACGTCGGATGAATATGCGATTGCGTGTCGAATATCGACCCAGCCTTGGGCTCGCCAGTCGTTAAAAATCGTTGGTTTGTCTGGAAAATATGGATTTGGAATAGAAATTGAACCCGTACTCAAAATTTCTTTTTCAGGAGTAATGACACCCTCGGTTAATGCGGCCATGGCCACAGCGGGTTTTACAATCGAACCGGGAGTGTACAGACCAGAAACTACTCGGTCGAGAAATGGTGTATGTGGATCGGTCAAATAGCCCGAGATTGCCTTTTTATCTCCCTCGGCCATGAGTGACGAGCTGTACTCTGGGTAGCTCACCAAAGCCAACAAATCGCCATTTGTAACATCCATAATCGCCGCAGCGCCACCAGTAAAACCATAGTCTTGCGACGACTTTTCCATAATCTCATAAACCTTATCACTAATACGTGAGTCGATAGTTAGTTTAAGATTTTCACCATCTTTTGGGGGACGAATAACGCTCTGAGAAGTAATGCGACCAAGCGCATCGGTCTCTACAACCCGAGTTCCTTTTTGTCCTGAAAGCAGATTGTGATAAGTCTTTTCTACACCCGCCTCGCCGCTGTATTCGTCTTTAAAATAAAAACCCGCCTTGTCTTTGGTTGGGTATTTCACATACCCAATCACATGAGCAATGCCGCGAATTGGCGCATATACACGCTGGGCAAAATCTGAATCGGCTTCATACTTAGCATTTGAAGCGAGCTCCACACCATTGCGATCAAAAATCACACCGCGATTAGCAAAGATATCGATATTGTTCAGACGGTTATTTTCGCTCTGAGCAGCAAATACATCGCCCTTATGAATCTGCAAAATCCAAAACCTAGAAATATAGACACCACCAAGCAAAAAGAAAAAAACAGAAAGGAACACAATGGTCTTTCTAGAAATGGGAGTTTCTAGACGACCTTCAAACTGATACACATCAAACTGAGGCAGGTTACTTGAGTCGATAAAAATTTCCTCTGGATTGATTTCTCCAGTCTTTCGTCGGCGAAAATTTCTAAGGAATCTTCTAATCATCGCCGCCATTATACCCTAGTCGATATAGAAAAACTCAATAAAATTTCAATTTTGTTCGTAGAAAAAGCGCCACAAGCAATGCAAGGCTGATTATGGCGGTAAAAAGGAGGTCACATCCAAAAAAAGAAGTTCCCGGTACGCCATGAAAGCCGTCTAAAAGTACCGCAAAGAGCAGTGCTTCATAAAAATATTCAAAAATAAAAATGCAGGCCACAACAACCACCAACGAAAGCCACCATGGAGCAATAAAAATCAAAAAGAAAAGAGCAACGTCTGCAATGACCCGAAAAACCTTGAGCTTTTTTTCTGTGCGATTGTTACTGAGCATTTTCTGGTGTGCTTTTCATTATTTCAACCCAGCGAATATGGAAAATATTAATCGGGATTCGGAAAAGAACTTTCTTTGTAGAACCGGTAACGGTCGACTCGACATCAACCACGTTTGCGACAACCGCACCATCAAACTGCGGCAGCAAAATTGCGTCATCTTTTTCTATATCCATTTCTTGGGCAACGTCTGACTCGAGATTTCCTCCTCCATTTCCGGTCAATGTAATTGTTGAACCAGTGCGCTCATGTATAACCTGACTTTGTTCCCCGAAACTCGAAAACATAACGATCTTTGCGGTAGAGCCAGTGACTTCATCGACCCGACCAAGTGGTATGCCGCCAACGGCATACACTCGATCCCCTTTTGCAATGCCGTCGTTTGAGCCAATATCTGCAAGCAGCACGTCGTACGGAGACTGCGGAGGCTTTGCGGTAATATTCGCAAGAACAGCTTTGCCTGCAAACGGTGTACGGTGATACGCCGCCAAAATGTCTCGATTTTCTTGAATAACGCTATCAAAACGAAGGAGTTTGTTTTGAGCAATATCGAGGTCGGTTGAAAGTCGTTTATTTTCTTCCACCAACGATGATCGTGAACTCAAAAAAGATCCAGCAAAAGAGAGCTTGGATTTAAAACCTGTATATACCGAGGTAATCGGTCCACCAATAGACATGGCCATGCGATCGATCGCACTACCCGCAAGAAGTTTGATTCCAACCACAAGTCCAATAACGATAAGCGCAATACCTATATTTCTTAAAAAACTTTTTCTGGGCTTTCTATTTTTTTGGAGGTAGGTCATCGTCGTTCACAATAAGAATATCTTTAAAGTAGTTGATGTCTTCGAGAATAATACCGGTACCGCGAGCAACGGCCGTGAGTGGATCATCGGCAATATGAATTGGAATCTTTACAACATCATGTAAAAGCTGAGCTAAGCCACGAAGAAGCGCGCCACCACCAGCAAGATGCAAACCTCGACCCATGACATCAGAGAGAATTTCGGGCGGGGTTGTTTCCAAAACTTCGCGAACTGATTCAACAAGGGTGTACACAGACTGGGCCATAGCATCACGAACGTCGGAGTCGGTAATAACTACTTCTTTTGGTAGCCCCGTGACGAGATCACGACCTTTAATGACCGCTTCCATAGACTGCACCATGGGAATTGCAGAACCGATAGCGATCTTTACGTTTTCGGCAGTTTTTTCACCAATTAAAATTTTAAATTCACTGCGAACATAAGACATAATGTCGGCGTTAAATTTATCTCCGGCGATGCGCACGTTTTTTGAACGAACAACGCCACCCAAAGAAATGACGGCAATGTCGGTGGTTCCTCCGCCGATATCGACAACCATGCTACCGACTGGTTCCATAACAGAGAGTTTCATTCCAATTGCCGCAGCAACTGGTTCTTCGACAACATAGACTTCTCGGGCACCAGCGTTTCGGGTCGCATCACGCACTGCGCGGATTTCAACGTTCGTAATTCCCGACGGCACGCCAACCACAACCTTTGGACCAATAAATTTCTTAGATTCTTTCTGAGCGGAATTCAAAAGGTAGGCAATCATTTCTTCGGTCACTTCGAAGTCAGAAATAACACCGTCCACGAGCGGCTTCACGGCAGTAATATGCATCGGTGTTCGTCCGAGCATTTGTTTGGCTTGTTTGCCAATAGCAACAACCTGGCCGGTCTTTTGGTTTACGGCAACAACCGATGGTTCGTTAATAACAATTCCTCTACCCCGAACATAGACGAGCGTATTCGCCGTTCCAAGATCAATTCCGATGTCATTCGAGAAAAGCGCGTAGAATTTCTGGATATATTTTTTGATCATGAAGTCGTATGTGTAGCTGAAAGCAATTCTTTTTCTGAAATAATTTTTGTGGTTTCTTCGGTTCGTTTTTTGATTTCAACACCGCCCGCTGCGATAGTTTTATCACTGACTACAACTCGTAATGGAATACCGATGAGGTCTGAGTCCGCAAATTTTTCACCAGCTCGAGTATCGCGATCGTCGTACAAAGTTTCAATTCCAGACGCAGTAAGGGTTTTGTAGAGGTTTTCTGCAAAAGCATGAGTGTCTTCACTTCCAGAGACTTCTACGAGATGAATTTTGAAAGGAGCAATTTCTTCTGGCCAGATAATTCCCTTTTCATCAGAAAGAGCTTCGACAATTGCACCCATGAGCCGACTCGGGCCAATACCGTAACTTCCCATAATCACCGGCTGCGGTTTTCCTTCTTTATTTAAAAATGTAAGTTCAAGAGCCTCAGAAAAACGAGTACCGAGACTGAAAATGTTTCCGACTTCGATTGCCTTTTCAGCTTTGAAATCAGATTTTTTCAAATCCATTCCTTCAAAAGCCTCGGCTTCATTGATGATTTCTTCGTTGATAGCAAATGGAGAATCTGGATGTGTATAAATAGTATCTTCGCCTGCATCGCAAATCATTTGAAATTCATGCGAGAACTTGGCAAAAGAGCCGCCAGAAGCGCGAACCATGTGGGTCTTTGCTCCAATTCCAAGCGCATCAAAAATTCGTTTGTATGCCGCCGCGACACGATCATAAAATTCCTGATGACTCGCTTCATCCGCAGAAAAAGAATAGAGATCTTTCATTAAAAATTCCCTGCCGCGCATGACGCCACTTTTTGCCCGAGTTTCGTTTCGGAATTTTGTTTGGAACTGAAATGCGTAGCGAGGAAGATCACGGTACGAACGAACATGGTCTTTCATAATTCGTGTCAGTGGTTCTTCGTGGGTCGCAGCCAAACCAACTTCCGTACCATTTTTGAGTTCGGTTTTGAACCACACGTCCATCTTTTCATCACTCCAG
>JAHFLV010000019.1:5391-12500 GCA_023264565.1 Candidatus Zambryskiibacteriota bacterium | reverse complement strand
GTGCGGACTTGTTGCTTCGGCGATTATTTCTATGAGCTTCTTGCCGAAGCGTCCTCAGCAATATCGTTCAACTAAATATCTATTTATGGTTTTGCAATGGATTTTTATTCCAATCACGATCATTATTTTTGGAGCCCTTCCTGGTCTTGATGCTCAAACACGTTTAATGCTCGGTAAATATATGGGTTTCTGGGTCACACCAAAAAATCGAAAGCCCGTTATACTAAAGCAATCAAATGCCTAAGCCTATTTCATACAAATTCAGACTTTTGTATCTTTGTGTTTTTGTACTGATTTTCTTGATTGGTTTTCCGGTATTGGTTTTTTACTCCACCGGCTACACAATCGACGATGCATTTGGCCTGTCTGTTCGCGGTGGAATTTATGTATTTATGCCCGAGCCAAATACCTCAGTGTTTATTGAAAATGAGCTCAAGGCCACATCTGGTTTTTTTAACAAAGAAGCATTCATTGACCACCTCAAACCCGACAAATATCTTGTCTTGGTAACGAATGATGATTTTTGGCCGTGGGCAAAGTTTGTCGATGTGCAGAGCTACGAAGTTGAAGCTTTAACGCCGTTCTTGGTTCCAAAAGTTATTGAAGCCGAAGAAATTCCTGCGACGAGCGAAGATTATAAAGATACCGTTGCACTTTTTGCGGCGAAGCCTGTTTCAAAAGTAACGGGTGCGCAAACTCCAAACACCCTGAAGGCACAATCAACTTCTACATCAGAAGTAATCACACGTCGCAAAGTAAAAATCTGGCTCGACGATGATTCTATATTTGCTCAGTGGCTAGGGGAGAACGATGCTGCACCAGAATATTACTGTCATCCAGCCGTGGTTGGTCCAGTCACACTTTCAAAAAAACCAGCTATGGTTTGCACCGATCCACTTCTGGTATTCCATTCCGCTGTACCAATTCGCAGAATAGATTTTTATCCATATCGAGATGACGCAATCATGCTAGCACTTGATAATGGTGTATACGCTGTCGAAACCGACAACCGTATGTACCAGAACTTCTATCCTGTATATCGTGGCCAACAGCCAGATTTTCGGATTAATAAAAATCAGGTATACATCAAGGACACCGATTACTACGCTTTGTTAAACTTAGATAATTAAACATTAGTTGTATGGAAAATCTTTCAGCACTCAAAAAAGCCGAAATTGCAGTAAATGCCAAAAGACCAGGAGACAATCTCTTGCGATTTGAAGTATCTACTCCTGAAGCGGTTGAACGAGCGCTTGCGGTGACTGATTTGACTGCGGACGACGCGCCAACCCATGCAATCAACATCATTTTTAAAAAAATTAAGGAAAAATTGACCACGGCTGGTTGGGGTGAAATCCGCGTCATTCGCGGTAACCCAATCGTGCCCGTCGAAGACAATTTCGATAAACTATTGTTTCCTCAGGATAATGCCGGCCGTGCATCAACCTACACCCGCTACACCGACGAAGATCATGTGTTGCGAACGCATACCTCAGCGCATATTCCTGCAACTCTCAAAGCTTTCCACGAAGAATTCAAAGGCGACATTCCCGATACTGTTTTCTTGCTCCCAGGTCTTGTCTATCGCCGCGATGTGATCGACCCAAAACATTTGGACGTGTTTCATCAGCTCGACATTTGGACCATGCGAAAAAACGGCGATCGACCAGCGTTCACCAAAGCTGACCTTTTGCATCTTATTGGCCTCATTTTTGAAGCAGTTATTCCAGACAAGAAACCAATCGTCTACGATGCGGTTCATCCATACACCGTGCAGGGAATTGAGGTGTACGCGAAATTCGGTGAGGCTGAACTCGAAATTCTCGAAGCTGGCCTTTCTCATCCAGAAGTTTTGCGAGCCGCGGGGTTTGATCCGGCGATTTATTCTGGCTTGGCGTCCGGCATGGGGCTCGATCGTTTAGTGATGACTCTCAAGGACCTCCCAGACGTGCGTTTCTTGCGTTCAAAAGAGCCGAGAATCGCGTCTCAACTTGTGAATACTTCAAAGTTTAAAGAAGTTTCTAGTATGCCGCCGATCACTCGCGACATGTCATATTGTGTGCCTTCAAATTACACTGAAGAAGATATTAATGAAGAAATAAAAAATGCTTTTGGAGCACAGGCGTTCTTGATTGAAAATGTAAAAATAATTTCTCGAACAAAGTATGCGGATCTTGTACCAATTGCTCGAGAAAAACTCGGCGCTCAACCTGACCAAGATAATGTGCTCGTAAATATTACGTTGCGACATCCTGACTCAACAATGACCAAAAAAGAGGCAAATGCTTTGTACGATTCTGTGTATCCAAAATTGCACCAGGGAACGAAGGGATATTTGTAAAAAGTGCTGTGCTTGTATAAAAATTTGGGCAAAAAAAGGACCCACACAACATAGTGGGTCCCCGTATCTCAGTCTTCCCCTAAAAACATTCCCCTGAAACGAACTGTTCCCCTTGATCTTGATGATCAGATGCCCTGGGCCTTGAGCCACTCCTCGGGATCTCCGCCACGGCGAGCGATCTCGTCCCGCATGTCGTCGAGGCTCAAGTGGGACATGCTGTTCAGTGTGAAGCCGTTACGAAGCAGTTTCGCGATCATTGGAATTCTCCAACAAGGAGCCAACGGTAGGGAGCACTAGTCGTGCCTCAGCCCTAACGTTCTGTCTATATAGTATCACTAAATAATTATTTTGTCAAGTTTATCTTCAAATAAAAACCTGCTCAAAAAGTCGCCGAAAAGAGGCCTGAAATAGGCCCTAAAAACAGGATCTTGTGCCCATTTTGCACATTGTGTTTGCGGGTGTTTTTTGCTAAAATATAAGCTCAAAACATCACTAAAAACCTGTATGGCTGAAGAAAAACCGAAGAAAAAAGATAATTATACTGCCGATCAAATTTCGGTCCTTGAAGGCTTGGAGCCTGTTCGAAAGCGTCCAGGTATGTACATTGGTACAACTGGCCCAGACGGTTTTCATCATCTCATTACAGAAATTTTTGATAACTCTCGCGACGAAGCCATGGGTGGTTTTGCGAACGACATCGAAGTTTCATTTCTTCCAGATAATCACGTTCGGATCGTAGACAACGGCCGAGGTATTCCAATTGACGTTCATAAGCAAACCAAAGTTTCGGCACTCGAAACCATCATGACTACGTTGCATGCCGGTGGAAAGTTTGGTGGTGAAGGCTACAAAGTTTCTGGAGGTCTCCATGGTGTCGGTGCATCTGTCGTGAACGCCCTTTCAACATATGTAAACGCAACTGTTCACAAAGACGGCGGCATTTACATGCAGGAATACAGCCGAGGAAAAAAGAAAGCTTCAGTCAAAAAGATCGGCTCAACTAAAAATAACGGAACCATTATTACATTCCAGCCTGATACTGAAATTTTCGGTGAACAAACTTTTGATATTAGCCGAGTGATCAACCACATGCGTCAGCAGGCGTATTTGGTTAAGGGTCTTCGAATCAGCGTTATCGATGCTCGTGGCGCTGGTACAGGCAAAGATGCACTCGATCTCGCCGAGGTTTTCTATTTGCGAGAAATTTTTGAAAAAGGATACGAATTTCCATCCCAGTCTTTCTGTTTCGAGGGCGGCTTACTTTCTTTGGTCAAATTCCAGAACAAAATCCAGAAGCCGATTCACAAAAACATTTTTTATGTAGAAAAAGAAGTGAAGGAGTTCGAAACTGTTGAAATTTCTCTTCAGTATGTCGATGAAGTTTCAAGTCGACTCACGGCATTTGCAAACAATATTTACAACGGCGAAGGTGGTACACATGTGACTGGTTTTAAATCCGCGCTCACTCGAACACTCAACAACTACGCCAACAAAAACGGCAGTGCTACAAAAGAAGGCGACAACTTCACTGGTGAAGACGTTATGGAAGGTCTCACTGCCGTTATTTCTATAAAACTCCGCGAAATCCAGTTCGAAGGTCAGACAAAATCAAAGCTCGGATCTGTCGAAGCTCGAGGTATGGTTGAAACTGTGTTCAGTGAAGCCTTCTCATATTTCCTTGAAGAAAATCCAGAAGACGCAAAGGCGATCATCAACAAAGTCTATTTGGCATTGCAGGCTCGAAAGGCTGCGAAGGCTGCAAAAGACAGCGTGCTTCGAAAGGGTGCCCTCGAAGGCATGACATTGCCTGGAAAGCTTGCCGACTGTCAGGCTGGCACATCTGCCGAGGATTCTGAGGTTTGGATTGTGGAAGGAGAGTCTGCGGGTGGTACCGCAAAGTCCGGCCGAGATCGTCGAACTCAGGCAATTCTCGCACTTCGCGGAAAAATTTTGAATATTGAACGAGCTCGACTCGACAAGATGCTTGCATCAGAGCAAATTAGAAATCTCGTGTTGGCACTTGGAACCGCGATTGGCGATACTTTTGATATCACCAAACTTCGTTACCACAAAGTTATCATCGCAACTGATGCCGACGTCGACGGTGCGCACATTCGCACACTTATTTTGACACTTTTGTACCGGTTCTTCCGACCACTTATTGAGGGGGGTCATATTTACGTTGCGCAACCGCCGCTCTACAAAATTAAAATTGGTAAAGATGTTTCGTATGCCTATAGTGATGTAGAAAAGGCCGCAAAACTCGGCAAAGATTTTGATGATTCAGAAATCGTAAATGAAAGCGAAGATTCTGGAGATACATCTGCAGATGCAAACTCAGACAGCGATGAAGCTGAGGGTGAAGAATCTTCTGAAGAAACCGGTAAAAAAGGTGCAAAAGATAAAGATGCAAGAAAGCCAAAAGTTGCTATTCAGCGATACAAAGGTTTGGGTGAAATGAATGCTGAAGAGCTTTGGGAAACCACTATGGACCCTAAGAACCGCATTTTGCGCCGAGTTGGCATTACAGACGCCATTGAAGCTGACAAGGTATTCGAAATTCTCATGGGAACTGACGTTCCGGCCAGAAAGTCCTTCATTCAGTCCAACGCCAAGAAGGCGACTATCGACATCTAAAAGCATTTGACGAAAAAACAGGGTGTGCTATGATGCCTGCAGAAATGGTTCCCGAATTTTTTCGTGTCTTGGATATCACTCCCAGACCCCGATCGCCACTGTACCCCCCTGGTGAGGAATACAACCACCCGCCCTCCCCCCGGGTTCCAGGAAACAGTGGCGGATCACCCGCGTTGAGTTGTGACTGTCTGACCCCGTGTTTTGTGAACGGTGAGGCGACATCATACCGCGCGGTTCTTGGCCCCGAACGAGTGTCCTTACTCGTTCGGGGCCTTCTCGTTTTTTTAATTGTTGAAGTGATCCCTATTTTGACTGTGCGATAATCCGCATTGCGCGGAACTCGAAAAACACAGAAAAAAGTGGGTATGATCCCTGCGCATGTGTCGCCTCAAGAAGGCTTGAAGCATGTGCGGCAAACCCCGGAACGAGATAGCTCGATTCCGGGGTTTTAATTTTAATGAAATATTATGCTGCTGTGGCCTGCTATTTTTTCTGTCGAATTTCTTCTGTGAGTTTTTGAACTACTTCATCGACAGTCATTTGTCCAAGGTTTTCAGCATCACGACTTTCGATGCTGACTTTTTTAGCCTCAACTTCTTTGTCGCCAATAACGAGCCAGTATGGAGTTTTTTGAACTTTGGCTTCGCGGACTTTTTTTCCAAGATTTTCATCGCCACTGTCGAGTTCGACACGGATTCCTGCAGCCTTGAGCCGAACCGCGACTTCTTCGGCAAAGGTGTTGTGGCTTTCCATGATTGGAATTACTTTGACCTGCATTGGAGAAAGCCAGAGAGGGAAGTTTCCTGCGAAATGTTCGATCAAGACACTTAAGAAACGCTCAATAGAACCCATAATTGCGGCATGAATCATAACGACTCGACCCGGTGTGCCTTTGTCAGTTGTATAATCAAGCTCAAAGCGGTTTGGCAGATTTACGTCGAGTTGGATTGTTGCGACTTGCCACTGACGACCAATAGAGTCTTTGGCCATGAAATCAATTTTAGGGCCGTAAAAAGCAGCCTCACCAGGAGCTTCTACCGCAGTCATACCGTTTGCATGCACAAGTTCTCGTAAATCATTTTCGGCCTTTGTCCAACTTTCGGGAGTACCCAAATACTTTTCCATATGTTTTGGATCATGGAAAGAAAGGCGGGGTTCAAGTTTAAAACCGAATGTACCATAGAAAGTCATGATAATATTCCAGATTTTTTCGGCCTCTTCGCGAATTTGATCTGGCCGACAAAATACGTGGGCATCGTCTTGGGTAATACAACGAACACGTGAAAGTCCGGAGAGTTCGCCAGATTGTTCGTCGCGGTACACCTTAGTGCTCGTTGCGTAGCGAATAGGGAGTTCTCGATAACTCCATGGTTTACGAGCAAAAATTTGAATGTGATGTGGACAATTCATTGGCTTCATTACAAACAAATGCCCTTCGCGAGTTTTGATCTTGAAAAGCTCGTCGGAATATTTATCCCAATGTCCACTTTTTTCGTACAGTTCTTTTTTGGCAATGTGGGGGATATCGACACGTTCATAGCCGTATTTTTGGCGAAGCTCCCATACATATGAATCAAGAACGTCGCGTAAGATTGTACCTTTTGGTGTCCAGAGAGGGAGACCCGCGCCAACCAAATCAGAAAAAGTGAACAGGTCGAGTTCTTTTCCAAGTTTTTTATGATCACGTTTTTTTGCTTCTTCTTGCTGAGCAATATGTGCGTCGAGATCGGCACCAGTCGCGAATGCCAAACCGTAGATACGAGTGAGCATTTTATTCTTTTCGTCACCACGCCAATATGCGCCAGCGATACGGTCGAGTTTAAAACCATCTGCATCAATTTCCTCCGCAGGATTTTCCAAGTGTCCTCCTCGGCAAAGGTCGGTAAATTTTCCAGCTGTGTAGAGGGTGACTGGTTCACCTCGGCTGAGGATTTCGTTAACGAGTTCGAGTTTGTATGGATTGTTCTTAAAAATTTCTCGAGCTTCGTCGGCTGTTACTTCTTTATGTTCGAATTTTTTCCATGAAGAAAAAGTCTTCTTCATTGTCTTTTGAATTTTAGCGAGGTCAATTTCAGATGCAGGAACTTTAAATTCAAAGTCGTAATAGAAACCAGTATCGATCGCTGGGCCA
>JAHFLV010000019.1:0-5381 GCA_023264565.1 Candidatus Zambryskiibacteriota bacterium | reverse complement strand
CCAAGACCGCGGCTGCTAAAAGGTGGGCGAGGGTGTGGCGGAGTGGTGAAAGATCCGCTACTGCGCCGTTTTGCTGTTCATTTGTTTTCATTGGGAAATTATAGCGTTTTGGGCTAGTTTGGGCAAAAGCTTATAAAAGTTTTGCTTTATCTACCAAAATACTTCTCGTGCCGTTTCGGGTGGTGATTTTGCCTTTGATCGCGACACACTGATCCACGATAAAAACATTTTTGTTCTGCTCTAGGGCTTTTGGAAAAACCACACCCTCGATACTGCCGGTGTAGTCAGCAATTTTTACGAACATCATATTGTCGCCCTTTTTGGTACTGATGACCTTGGCTTCCTCGACAAGGCCCGCGACCACGACCGTGCTATTTTCAATCCCTGTTTCTCTAGTTTTATTAATATCACTTCCACTTTTTTCCAATTTTTCTTTAACTCTGTCGAGTGGATGACCAGAAAGGAAGAGGCCAAGGAGCTCGCGCTCCCATATAAGTTTGTCTGCGGTTGTTGCTGGTGGGGCTGGGGTTAGTTTGAGATCAGGAACCGTTGAAGTGTTAGTCATAAGTCCGAAAAGGGAACTATGATCTTTGGTTGCAGTGTTTTCTTTGCTGTATGCCAAAATACTTTCGAGATTTGCCAAAAGCTGACCGCGCTCGCCAAGTTCATCCATGGCGCCGGTCTTAATGAGAGCTTCCATAGATTTTTTATTCAAATTTTTATCCTTGATGCGATCGAGGAAATTACCGAGTGAAGTGAAACGGCCACCCTTTTTTCGTTCGGCAATAATCGTATCGGCAATGCCTTCGCCCAAGTTTTTGATCGTGTAGAGACCAAACCTGATTTTGTCACGACTCGCGTCGTTTTCTGCGCCGTCCGCATTCGCGACTCCTTCAATCACCGTGAATCCGCCGAAACTTTCGTTGATATCCGGTGCAAGCACAGGAATTTTCATGCGCTTACATTCGGCGATGATTTTGGAAATTTCTTCGACGTCGCCGGAGTCTGCGGTCAAAACCGCTGACATGTAGACTGCCGGGAAGTTGGCTTTCATGTATGCGGTTTGGTACGCCACTTTTCCGTAGCTTGCGGCGTGGGCTTTGTTGAAACCGTAACCCTGAAACGGTTCGAAGAGTTTCCAAATTTCTTCGGCTTTTTCGTGGGTCATGCCGCCGTGTTTTACACAGCCTTCAACGAAAATGACGTGCTGCTTTGCCATTTCCTCTGGAATTTTTTTACCGACAGCTTTTCGGAATTTGTCGACTTCGCCCCAGGTGTAGCCAGCCACTTCGATTGCGGTCATCAAAAGGTCGTCCTGATACACGAGCACACCAAAGGTCGTGTCCAAGAACGTTTTCATTTTTTCATGCATGTACACCGCCGGTTTTTTTCCGTGCTTGCGGGCGATGTATTCATTGATGTTGTCCATCGGACCCGGGCGGTACAAAGCCACCATGACGTTGATGTCGTGAATAACAGAGGGCTTGAGCTCAATAAGCGCTTTGGTCATGCCGCCGCCGTTTAGCTGGAACAAACCGAGAGTTTCACCGCGAGCGAGCATATCGAACGTTTTTTTATCGTCGAGGGGAATATTTTCAATATCGATTTCAACCCCTTTGAGTTTTTTGGTAAGAGCAACGGCATCGGCAAGAATCGCTAAATTTTTGATACCAAGAAAGTCGAATTTCAAAAGGCCGGCATTGTCTTCGTCGATTGAACGCATGTCGTACTGGGTAATGATCGAGTCTTCGCCTTTAGTATCGTACTGGAGCGGCACGATTTCTGTGAGCGGAATAGGGGAAATAACAACACCGGCTGCATGAACGGAGATGTGGCGTGCACAGCCTTCGATCTTTTTGGCCATGTCGATGATTTCTCTCACGGTGGCATCGTCTTTATAAAGTTTGCGAAGATCGGAAACTTCTTCCATGGCTCGGTCAATGGTCATTGGAAAACCTTGCGCACCCATCGGGATAAGTTTGGAAACCTGGTCGCCAATTGCGTACGGATGTCCGAGCGCGCGGGTGACGTCGCGAACCGAACCGCGAGCCATCATGGTACCGAACGTACCGATCTGGGCGACTTTATCAGCACCATATTTTTGTTTTGCATAGGCGATCATTTCTCCGCGGCGATTATCGGCATAATCCATGTCGATATCGGGCGCAGACGGTCGGGAAGGATTCAAGAATCGTTCGAAAGGCAATTTAAACTCAAGTGGATTTACGTTGGTAATTCCGGAAAGATAGGTAACAAGAGAACCCGCGACCGAACCTCGAATGGTAGTGAGAATGTGATTTTTATGCGCAAAGTGAAGCAAATCGGCGACGGTCAAAAAGTAAGGCGAATAGCCTTTATCTTTAATGACCTTAAGTTCAAATTCAGCGCGTTCGAGCAGCTCTGGTGTTTCTTTGATGCCACGTTTTTTAATACCCTCAAACACCATGTGTCGAAGCTCGTCATCGTGTGAGCGGCCGCTTTCCACAACAATGTTCGGGAAAAGCCATTTACCAAGCTGAAGTTCGAGATTACACATGCCGGCAACCTTCGCCGTGTTTTCCAGAGCTTCAGGAAGTTTTTTAAAATATTTAGCCGCGGTTTCGGGAGTAATGAGCGAAAAATCTTCTTCAGAGTCGCCAATACCTCCGCCACCTCCGCGATCGCCCCAGTCTGTATTTTGAATTGAAAGAAGTGTGTTGCGAGCAGCGCGATCTTTTTTGTCTATATAAAAGACATCGTGTGCAGCAAGGTACGGCACATTCATTTCTTTAGCGAATTTCACAACAGCCGCCATTTTTTCTTCATGACCTTCAATTTCCGGATGATGAGTGATTTCTAAGAAAAAATTCTCGCCGTAGACTTTCTTATACCAAGTCACCAAATCTTTTGCTTTTTCAAAATCTTTTACGGCGATGGCCTGGGCGACATCACCTTGAAGAGCTGGAGAAATTGCCACGATACCGTCTTTATATTTTTCGAGCATCTCGCGGTCGACGCGTGGTTTGTAATAAAAACCTTCAAGATGCGCGTCGGTGACGAGCTTGATCAAATGTTTATATCCAGAAACATCTTTGGCGAGCAAGACGAGTCGGATGCGAGCATTGTCGATGCCGCGTTCTTTGTCTTTTCGAGTTCGAGGTGCGACATATGCATCAATTCCTAAAATTGGTTTGACCCCAGCTTTTTTGCAAGCTTTATAAAATTCAATAGCTCCATACAAATTAGAATTGTCGGTGAGGGCGAGTGCCTCGAGCCCCATGTCTTTTGCTGCTTTTACGAGGTCATCGATTTGCGGCAAGGCATTCAAAAGACTGTAATGACTGTGCACATGCAAGTGTGAAAACTTTCGCTCAGTAGATTTTGTTTCTGGGCTGGATGTATCAGTCGACATGCTACGATTATACCAATTCACATGGCTAAACCTAAATTTAATTTTTTGGTGGGAATTGATGAGGCTGGTCGTGGACCATTGGCTGGGCCGGTTTCGGTCGGGGTGGTGATCATGAAGTGGCCGGCAAATTCTGTAAAAAAATCTTCTGTGACACAGACGAAACGTTCCGCCCATCCACTTTTTGAAATTGCGGCAGACTCCAAAAAACTTTCGGCAGACAAACGCGAAGAAATTTTTAAAAAAATTCGTGCGGCTAAAAAAGAGGGAACACTCGACTATGCTGTTTCACTTTCGAGTGCAGACATGATCGACAAAAAGGGAATCGTGTTTGCGATTCGCCATGCACTCTCAAAATCTTTGAAAAAAATTGGTGCTTTGCCACACCAAACACTTGTGTTACTCGATGGTTCACTTTCTGCGCCTGAAGAATTTATTTTCCAAGAAACGATTATTCGGGGCGATCAAAGCGAACCAATTATTGGTTTGGCATCGATTGCTGCAAAGGTGACTCGTGATCAAAAAATGATTCAGCTTTCTAAACAATATCCAGACTATGATTTTCATATTCATAAGGGGTATGGCACACTCGCACATCGTCAAAAGATTAAGAAATTCGGTCCAAGTGAGATCCACAGAAAGAGCTTTTTAAGCGGATTTTTATAGGAAAATCGGTGGACACCTGTACATTGACATTCTGTCATTTTAGGTGTACTATTTTACGCAGATGGACCCAATTTCTGGGCCCTAAAAACACTGTTCGTTACAGGGAGATGTGCCATGATCAAGAGTGATGAGGCCTTTCTTACGGCTGTGCAGCCGAACTATTTCGTTGCGGGTGTTCAGTCACGGATTAACCCTGAGACTGGCAAGATCGAGTGTCTGGTGTTCGAATACACCGAAGATGGCAGGACGAGTTTGAAGTTCCCTGGTGGAACCAACAGGCTGTCCAAGATGCCACTCGTGTTTCGGACCAACGAGAGTCCTGTCGATACGCTCCGGCGCGAATGGAACAAGGAAGTCGGACAGACAATGTGTGGGTGCAATGCTACCCATGCTTTGTACGACAAGGGTGGTGGACATCAGCAGATCTACATCTTGTTGGAAGAAAGTGACGCGACTGGCGTGTTGCGGACTGTGCCCATGACGGACACTGAGCCAGGGCGTTCCGCCGAACATCTTGGGCCCCCGAAGTGGATGGCGCTGGATGATTTGTTGCTTCGGAAGGGTAGTGAGTACTACCTTCACCGGAGCCATCATCAAGCACTGAACGATCTTCAGCCCACCATCGAGGCAATGATGGTTCCAGCCAAAGAAGCTTGGAGTCAGCGCCGCTCAGCCAAACCGGTAGTCGTACGAATGCTGTCAGTCCAGTTCACTTCCGGGATCACTGGCTCTCGGGCGGGATGGAACGGAACATTCCGCCGAATTGAACAGGTGCCATCCGAAGTACGGTCGCTCAGAAAACTGCTCCTCAAGGCAGCCTCCTGATCACTTCATTGTTTTGTTCCCACAGCCCTCCGCTTTCCAAGCGCGGGGCTTTTTTCTTGCCAAAATCTTGCCTATTTTGGCCGTTTATGTATAATCTTGACCATGGTTGTAAGAATGCGAAGCACAAGAAGCCACACCGGTAACCGCCGGTCACATCACGCTCTCAAAGCGCAAGCTTTTGCATTGTGTGAGAACTGTAAAGCTCCAAAACAAAAGCATGCAGTGTGTGAAAGTTGCGGACAATACCGAGGCCGAAAGGTCATCGATATGGAATCTGGTCTCAAGAAACAGACCAAGAAAACCCAGAAGTCTGCAGCTACAAAGTAGGCCTCTATCGCATTTTGGGAACCTGTGAGTCGTTCGAAACGACCATGGCAAATCGGCACCTTTCCAGATCAATAGTAGTTCAATCTCTCTTCGAGACTGATTTCAATAACAAAAAAAGCGAAGGCGAAGCGCTTGAGATTCTTCGCCGTAACACAGAAGAATTTGCTCCCGGTAG
>JAHFLV010000045.1 GCA_023264565.1 Candidatus Zambryskiibacteriota bacterium | reverse complement strand
TTACGACCGGCACCGCAATGAGTAAACCAAGGAAGCCTGCGAGTTTTGCACCAATGACGAGTGCCAAGATAGAAATAATTGGCGGCACACCAATAACTTTTTTAACCACAAGCGGATAAATAAGCTGACTTTCAAACTGCTGCACGATGAGATAGAAGCCCGCAACAAAGAATGCAGTACCAACGCCGCCGCCCACAAAAGCCAAAATGATCGCTGGGATAGATGACAAAATAGGACCAAAAAGCGGAATGAGTTCAAATACACCAGCAATGAATGCGAGCAAAAGCGCATGCTGAACACCAATAAGAAGCAAACCGAGATATGTGATCACACCGACAATCACACCGAGAAGCAACTGACCCTGAAGCCATAAACCAATTTTTTGTTCAGAACGTGCCCACAAACCAACAATATATTTTCGATGTGAGGCTGGAGTAATAATTTTCAAAAAGTTCGCGACTCCACCAGATTGCACTGAGAGATAAAAAGAAATAACCAAAATGAGCACGAGGTTTAACAAACCACCCAAGACAACGTTCGCTGTCGTAAAGGCATTCTGGGAAAGTGCTGTGATCGAGCTGTTGAGCCGAGTAACAAATTCTGAAATCGGCAAATTGCTAATGAATCCAGTCACAGAAGAGCCCAGATCGTTCGATGCATTTTGAACAATTGGAATTGTGGCAAATGAACCAGCGTAGTCAGGCAAAGCCGAAATAAATGTCTGGAAATCACCGAAGAGTGGAACAAGGAGGAAATAAAACGAACCCGCAAAAGCGGCCACGGCGGAGCCGTAAATAAGGAGCACGGCAACAGTTCGGGGCAAACGCTTGCCCATCAGCCATTTGGTGATTGGTTCAATCGCCGAGGCGATAATGACTGAAGTAATGACCACCAACACAATGTCACGCAAGTAAAATGCCGCCCACAACAGGGCCAAAACGCATACAATTTTAATAATCGTACTGGTGCTAATAGTGATTCTTGTATGAGTGTAGGGTCCTTCCATGGCCCAATAATAGCACTTTTACATGCTGAAACCAGCATCCAAGATCTTCTTAATTCCCTCTTTGTCTTTGACGTCGCCAATCACTGCCAAATTGAGATTTTTATTCACAAAAAGTTCGCGAGCAACCTTTTGGACTTCTGCGGCAGTTACTTTTTCTATTTTTGAAGCGAGGTCAGTGGGCTTTTTTATTTCTTTCTTAAGAACTTCTTGAACACCAACAAATTCAGCGATTGAGTCTGAAGATTCCAGTCCAAGATACAGTGAACCGGTAATTGAATCTTTGGTGCGCTGCAATTCTTCTTTTGAAAGCGGCTCGGTGATAAATTTTTTACATTCCTCAAGAATGGCGGTAACGGACTCTGCCAAGCGGTTTTTATCGACACCAGAAGACACCGAGAAAATACCGTGGTCGGTGTATTCATCAGAACCTGCCCGAACGTAATAGCACACACCCATCTTTTCTCGCATGCGGGTAAAAAGCCGTGAGCTCATATTGCCACCGAGCGCGGTCGCGAGCACTTTGAGTGCCGCTAATTTTTTATCAAAGACATCGTATGAACGAACACCCAAAACCAAATGCATTTGGTCGGTCTTTTTTTCCTGAATAATCATTGCTGGCACACTTTGCTGCTCTTTTACTTTCAGCTTCGCATCTTTTTTCGTTGCGGAAATTTTTTCAAAAGCTTTTTGAATTTGTTTTCGGACAACTGCTTCGTTGATGTTTCCAGCAGCGATCACAATCGTACTTTTTGCAACATAATGCTTGTTTCGATAATTCACAAAATGATCCCGAGTCATAGCGCGAACATTTTCGCGTGGACCAGTGATACTCCATCCTGCCGGCTGGTCGCCGTACAACATTGCCTGAAAAATGTCGTGGACTTGTCGATGCGGCAAATCTTCGTACATATTTATTTCTTCAACAATCACTCCTTTTTCTTTTTCGATTTCAGCCGAGTCAAAAGTCGGGTTGATATACATGTCCGCGATGATATCGATGAGCTGTGGCAATTTTTTAGCCTGAGCTTTGGCATAGTAGCCAGTGAATTCCTGAGACGTAAAGGCGTTGAAATTTGCACCAAGAGAATCGAGCTCGCGGGCAATATCAGAAGCTGTCGGACGTTTTGTTGTGCCCTTAAAACACATATGTTCAAGAAAGTGCGAAAGACCGTTAATATCTTTGGTTTCGTATTTTGAACCAGCTTCAACCAGCACCAAAACCGTCGCGGTCGGCGTATCTTTCATCGGCACGGTAATAATCCTCAGACCATTTTTAAGTGTGGTTTTTTTGAAATTCATGGGTAGAGTGTAACAGAAAATGAGAAATATTATGAGAGCTTCTTCAAAAGATCTTTGGTTTCAATTCTCTCCTGCTTCCCAGAATCTCGGTCTCGCAAAGTAACCGTGCCATCTTTTTCTACAGTTTCAAAATCAACTGTCACGCAGAACGGTGTACCGATTTCGTCCTGGCGGCGATAGCGTTTGCCGATGTTGCCGTTGTCGTCAAAAATTGCGTTTGGTGCAACTTTTTTAATTTCAGCAAAAACTTCACGAGCTTTTTCAACAAGCTGCGGTTTGTTTTTAAGGAGTGGAAACACTGCGACTTTAGTTGGCGCAAGATGAGCTGGAAGTTTCAAAAAAACTCGTTTCTCCCCTTCGCCACCAAGTTCATCTTCGTGATATGCCTCACAGAGCACGGCCAGAACTGTTCGGTCGAGACCAAAAGTCGGTTCGATGACATGCGGTACAAATCGCTCTTTCGCCTCTTCGTCGAAATACGAAAGGTCGACCTTGCTTGAAGCAGCGTGATTTTTCAAATCGAAATCAGTTCGATATGCCAAACCATAGAGCTCCTTTTTTCCAAACGGAAATTCATATTCAAAATCAATAGTTTTTTTAGAATAATGCGCTAAATCTTCAGGAGCAACGTCGAGTTCGTGAACCTTTTTCGCATTAAGGCCAATGTCCTGCATCCAGGCATGCATTTCAGTACGCCAATATTCAAAATGCTTTTCCCAATCAGCTTCGCGAATAAAATATTCGATTTCCATTTGTTCGAACTCGCGAGTACGGAAAATGAAGTCGCGCGGCGCGATTTCGTTTCTAAAAGCCTTACCTACTTGCGCCATACCAAATGGCAATTTTGGATGGAGCGAATCCAAAATGTTTTTGAAATTCATAAACATACCCTGGGCGGTTTCCGGGCGAAGATACACAACGGAGTTTTCATCTTCCATCGCACCGATATTCGTTTTGAACATCATGTTGAACTGGCGAGGTTCGCCGAGCTTGCCACCACATTCTGGGCATTTTTTGCCACTCACCCCAGCCGCGTCTTTGCTCGCTTCTGGGTCGAGCTGATCCGCGCGAAAGCGTCGTTTGCATTTGGTGC
>JAHFLV010000044.1 GCA_023264565.1 Candidatus Zambryskiibacteriota bacterium | reverse complement strand
CCGAATATTTGCCGAGCATTATGGACGATGTTGCCAAGGAAATTTTGAGTTGGGGAAGTGCCGGCGGTGCGGGCCGTCAGTCGGTGTATGACGGCGTCGCGCGTGTTATTCCAATTTTTACATATAATCTTTATTTTCTCTGGACTGAGGTTTTGATCGACGTTGCGTACCAGTTTCCAGAGCTTGTTGATTTGTTCGGCAGATTTCCAATTGGACCTGGCTCATTGCCGACCATGAAAAGAATTGCGGCGGCGATTGGCGAGCCTGACATTGATCCAACACTTCTCGTGACAAAACTTGCCGAAATGGATTTCGAAACTGGTCTAACCTTTGAAGGAAAACCGCTGCGTCTGTCCGCAGAAAACTGGGAAGGCGTCGGCTGCGAATTTCGAAAATACACGAATTTGAAAGAGGGAAAGGGAAGGAAGCGGTTGTATTCTGAACATAAATAATCCAAAGTAAGAGAAATTTACCGTATGACCATCCCGAAATTCCAAAAAATAATCTGGGAATACTATCGAGCGAACAAACGCTCCTTTCCATGGCGCCGAACACGCGATCCATACAAAATTTTGGTTTCAGAAATTATGTTGCAGCAAACGCAGGCGCTACGTGTTGTGCCTCGCTACATTTCTTTCCTGAAAAAGTTTCCAACCACTAAAGTACTTGCCTCAGCTCCGCTCGCTGACGTTCTTCGTGAATGGCAAGGCTTGGGCTACAATCGCCGAGCAATTTTTCTTAAGAAATGCGCGGAAACAATCGAGCGAGATTTTGCCGGCAAATTTCCGAAAGATTTCAAAACTATCTGTACTTTGCCTGGTATTGGTCCAGCCACAGCGGGGGATTTGATGATCTTTGCTTGGAATATGCCGGTGCCTGTAATTGAGACAAATGTACGTTCAGTTTTTATTCATTTCTTTTTTAGTGAAAAAGCGGCCCAAAAAATCGTCGATCCTAATAAGAAAGTTACAGATAAAGAAATCTTGCCGCTCGTCGAACGTTCAATGGACCATGAAAACCCTCGCGAATGGTACGCAGCTCTTTTTGATTACGGTGTCTATTTAAAGAAAACCCTACCGAATCCGAGTCGCAAAAGCGCACACCATGTGAGACAAACAAAATTTGCCGGCTCTCTTCGACAAAAACGGGCGACGATCCTTCGACTCATTTTAGAAAAAGCTCGCACTGAAAAAGAAATTCAAAATGCGACTCAATATGAAAGTGAAATTATTTCTGAAGTTTTGGCCGGTTTATTAAAAGAAGGTTTTATTTCTCAAGAAAAAACAAAGGGGAAGAAGGGGAAGTCGGGATTATTTGTGCCAGCATAAAATTTTGCTCACCAAAAAGTTTATAAATAAAAAAGGGCTGCCGTGGTGTCCCGGCAGCCCCGAAAGAAGAGTGGGTATATAACGTTGATTCGAATAGTGCGGATGGATTTTTCAATTTTGACTCCACCATGCCTTTTGAGCATGACTTCCCAGTCTTCCATCTTCCTGTGCAACACTATTCTTATCTCAATCCAGTGCGCTTTTGTGTGCCTCAATTTTCAGACCATCAAAATGTACGAAGCGCCATCCACTGAGCCGCGTGCTTAATCACGGTGCAGCGAATGTGTGACGGCCACAACTGGTTTTCATACCCACCGGAATTGTGGCTGAAATCAGAGTATTGGTCAAGGTTGTGTATTGTAAGTACCCTATACACTTATCCCTAGCTTTTTGCCAAAATCTGGGCCTTAATAATTGCAAGGGATTTTAATATTTATTACTTAATTATTTAATACACGCATGAAAGGGAAGAATGAGAACAACTTGAGTCAGAAGGAAGCCATAATCGCCGGTGTGTTTGGTGTCGTGGTCTTCGTCGGCGTCGTACTGTTCTCAATGGGGGCAGATTCAGGTATTCCACAAATTGCTAAGTTTAGTCAGTTTATGTCTCAGTTGATTTCTTTCTCCACAAGCCGTCAATGTAGCGATGGAATCGATAACGATCATGACGGCGCTGTGGATTATCCGGCAGACTTTAGTTGTTCAAGTCCAAAAGACGACAATGAGCAACTTCCTTGGTCAGAATGTTTCGACGGTCTGGATAATGATGATGACGGTCTTGCCGACTTCATCAATGACTCTGACTGTACGTCTATCCAAGACAATACCGAATCCAACATACCGAACCCTCAGTGTTCAGATGGTATCGACAACGATGGCGACGATCGTGTGGATTATCCAGCCGACATTGGTTGTGTGACCCCAAGCGATGATAATGAACGAGATCCGGACGTTATTCCTCCACCACCAAAAACTGTTCAGTGTTCAGATGGTATCGACAACGATAAAGACGGTTTGATGGATTATCCTGGAGATTCAGGTTGTAGTTCTATTCGAGACAACGATGAATACAATGTACCTGTCACTCCACCGCCAGTAACAACTATGACCCCAGGTTCTGGTTTTACAGGCGCAACTCCAGTTCCAGGTCCGCGTGGTAGCTCGACTCAACAGGGCTATGACGCCACAGCGATTGCTCATTGGGACACGGTTCCGTACCAGACAGTTAATGGACATCTCAATGTTGCCGTGCTCGCGTATCATTTCAACGATATTGACTACGTTGATTTCTCTGCCGATGGTGGACCATGGATTCGAGTCAGTGCTGAAACATTGAATCCTGAAACTAACGCAAAAGAATTCTGGACCCGATTTGATGCGAACAACTTCCCGGATGGACGTGTTGAAATCCGGGCGATCGCGTATCCAAAAATTGGTCAGCCGAAAGTGCTTCAGGGTGGCGCGGTGTCCGACCAGTCTTCTTCTTTGTTCTTAAATGCAAATGCTCATGGTTCAATGCAACATGTTGTTCGCTACGCAAGTCATACAGGTAATGATAGTAATCCATGTACATCCGAAGCACAGGCGTGTGCGACTATGTTGCGAGCAATTAATTCTGCGGCCGTTGGCGACAGTCTTGATGGCGCGGAAATTCGTCTCGGTGCCGGAGATTGGGATATTACTCCAATTCCAGGAGGTCTCAGCGATGGTAGATGGTGGGTTCCAAGTTATAACACTGACAAACAGTGGTTTACGCTGACCTCTGCTCCAAGTACCGATAAGGACCATGTGGTTATTACTGGCATGAGCGGACCTGGCGATAGCGCTGGTCTCTGGCTCAAATATGTTCGTCTCACGAATGTTTCTGTTGTCGGTAGGATTGATAAAACTCCGGGTGCTGGTGTTCAAAAATATCTCTGGATTGATAACAGTAAGGTATTTAACCGAGACACGGTAGCGTTTGAAACAAATGCTGCTTCGTGCGCGCCTCCGATCCAAGGATATGCGGGCTGGACAGGTGTATGGCTCACAGACTTGTACATGGACAAGGTTTGCGATGGGCCCCGAGACGCGACCCTCGCTCGAAATATTTATGTTGAACGAACACTTGGCGGTCATTCAAGCGGTACCGCGACAGTTGTAAATTACAGTGTTAAATATATTTACGGTTCAGGATATCACTTCCCGGATGGTCAGGTAAGTCCGGACGTTCATGGCGACGTCTATCAGTTCCAGGGCCGACGTAGCGATGCTATTCTATATGCCCTAAAAACTGTTCCAGGTGGTCTTATCTCTTCTCGAGGTCTCGCAGGATACATGAATGGCGATATTGCCATCATCAACAACGATATT
>JAHFLV010000001.1 GCA_023264565.1 Candidatus Zambryskiibacteriota bacterium | reverse complement strand
CGGATTTCATGGATATGTCTGAATATGTAGTCACCCAATTCTACCCCATGAACAACAAAAAACCACCCCAGCGGCGGTTTTTTAATTTAAAATTTGAAGCTTCTGAAGCTGGAGATTACCCCTTCACTTCCACACCCATAGATCGTGCTGTACCTTCGACAATCTTCATCGCAGCTTCGACATCATGAGCATTAAGATCAGGCATTTTCTTTTCAGCGATAGTTTTGATCGCAGCCTTTGAGATTTTTCCAACTTTCTTTGTGTTTGGAGTAGCAGAACCCTTTTCGCCACCGATAGCCTTCAAGATCATCTGGCTTGCAGGTTCGGTCTTGTAGATCATCTTGTAGGTACGATCGTCATAGACGTTCACAACAGTTGGAACGAGTTCGCCAACACGGTTCTGAGTCTCAGCGTTAAAACGCTTTACGAATTCGCCGATGTTGATACCAGCTGCACCAAGAACCGGTCCGAGCTGCTGTCCTGGGACAGCCTTTCCGCCGGCGATGATCATTTTTAACTGTTTTGTAACTTTTTTAGCTGCCATAAATTTAGAAGGTAAAGATAACTTATATTCGCTTCACTTGCAAGAAGTCGAGCTCCACTGGTGTTTCGCGGCCGAACATGGCCACCAAAACCTTGACCTTGCCGCGTTCGCTGTCGACTTCGCTGACCTTGCCTTCGAGTTCTTTGAATGGACCGTCGGCGATCTTCACTGCATCACCGAGATTGAGATCAATAGTATGTCGAGCTGAATCAGTGTTCATTCGAGAGAACAAAGCGTCGACTTCTGGCTTGCTGAGCGGCACTGGGTAGACTCCAGAACCAACAAAACCAGTCACACGAGGAGTGTTTCGAACAACGTACCAAGAATCATCAGTAACAGACATTTCAACAAGAATGTATCCAGGATAGATCTTTTCTTCCTCGACTACGCGCTTGCCAGCTTTGACTTTGATTTTCTTTTCAGTCGGCACGATAACATTGAAAATTTTTCCTTCCATTCCCAAAGACTCAATACGCTGTTTCAGATTTCGCATCACAGCGTTTTCGTATCCGGCATATGTATGGATGGCGTACCAATTGCGACCCTCTTGGATTTTTTGTTTTGACATACTGTATGTAAAAAATTAATAAAAATAAAAACGTGTGAACCGATGATTACATCAAAAATGTGCTGATGATTTGAGTAAAGATAAGATCCAAAAGACCGAGGAGCAACGCAACAGCAATTGAAACAACGATCACGATCGCAGAAAAAGCCACTGCCTGCTGACGTGTTGGCCAGCTGACATGCTTGAGTTCTGCCTTTGTTTCTTTGAGATATTCAACAACTTTCATATCAGTATTGTGTTTTATTCTAACAAAAAACGCCCTGCGGCGTAATGCCTAATATACTACCTTTTTATGGGTTTGTGTCAACGGCCCAAACCAAGCTAGCGCAATAAAAAAGGGCCGACGCAGTTGCGTCAGCCCATAGTCTTTTCCCCTTCTTAGAACGTTCCCCTTGAACTACGAAGCAATCAACTCCGGAAGCACGAACCCGGTCGCAGCCCCGAACACAGCCTTGTTACCGCCGAGGACATCCTTGACCGCCGTGAAGCGGATCTGACCATTCACAACACCGAAGATCGGACAGGAAGCAAAATCGCCATCTCCCGCGATCGAGTACTCGGTACCCGGACACCGAATACAGAACGTCGGCTTCTTTGTGAGCAAGCGCTCCGGATGCGTGAGGAGCATGACAGCCACGGTGTAGGCATTGAGACCAAACTCCCCATTCACACTACCGAGGCAGGTAGAACGAACGTCCCGCAGACGCTGACCACCCTTGTAGCGGGCTCCGAACTGAGCCGGCAGCATCCGAACCTTGTTCCTCGGCTGCCGAGCGTGATGCGTAAGCAGTGCCATCGTTGTAGCATCATGCTCGCGCATGTGCTGGTCATCGATACTGATACCCATCATTGCGAAGTTGGTTCCAAGCTTCCGTGCCAAAGCAGCCAGAACGATCTTGAGTGCCTCATTCTGGTTGCTCGCGATCATTCCCCAATCGGGAATCGCGAAGAAGTGTTCGGCGTGTTGGGGCAACCCCATACCACGAGCCGGGCCACGGGCAGTGTCCCCAGTCAGCGTAATACCGAGATCACGCCGAAGCCGATCGAGCTGGGCACCATAGTTGATCCCCCTGTACCCCGACGGATACTGAAACGCGGTGAGATTAATTTTGGTGCGACTACCAGAAGCCCTCTGAACAACGGACGTTGCGGACGCAGACGCTGAAGTTGCGATTGTCATCGAACGATTTTCCTTCCTACATTTTCGGATACGTTCCGAAGGACGTTGTCTCGACATGAGACTTTCAACAACAAAGAACAAAAAAACGCCAGGTGATATTAGATCAAATGGCGCTCTTCGTGTCAAACTGACAGCGAACCTTTTTATTTAGAGAATTCTTTAGTGAATTTCGTAGGTAATAGTTACGTTCGAAACAACCTTTCCTTCACCGACCGGAATCTGAACTTCAGGAGCAGATTGGGCAACCGGCACGTTTCCTGCCTTGAATGAATCCATGTACATCGGTACTGGGTATCCACCGTTGTTGTCACCGAAGCTTACAATGTCACCGAGACTGACACCGAGATCATGTGCCAAAACTTTTGCTTTTTCACGAGCGTCTTTGATCGCAAGTGCGCGAGCTTCTGCTTGTTTGTCTTCTGGTTTATCAACCGTGAATGTAAGGCCGCTCAAGTTGTTGACCTGAACTGAACCAAGATCACCCAAAAGTTTTCCAGCCTTATTAGTGTCGCGAACTTTTACTTCAACGGTCTGGCTGACATCGTACCCACTCACAATCTGATCGCTTGGAGGACAGCTGAACTGAGTACATGGTCGGCCAGTAGAGGTGTAATGGGGATTGATGTAATAGCCAGTTGTCTTAATATCTTTTTCATCAACACCGGAATTTTTTACAATCTCGAGTGCTTTGTTAATTGTGTCTGTAACTTTTTTCTGAGCATCTGCAACAGTAGCAGCGGTTTCTTGTGCACCAAAAGAGAATGTGGCGATGTCAGGAGTAACCATAACTTCACCCATTCCACTCACAGTAATCACATTCATTGCCGGAGTGCTTCTGCCGACGTTCGCAAAAAGTCGCAAAGAATAAAGCGCTTGGATACCAAGGAAAATCGCAAGCACGATGAGCGCCACTGAACCGTATCTCAAGAGTCTATTGCCTTCTGGAGTGTTGAACATATGTGTATTTCTATAAATTGTTTGTAACTAATAAATGTACCTCCCTACAGACAGTTTATCACGCAGTTTCTTACAAACTTTCCAAGAGCGAAAAAACTACTGACTGAGATTAAAGGTTATATTGAGGTTCGCACGCTTCACATGATCGGCCGCATCCAAAAGACATTGCCATTTAAACTCTTCCCCTTTTGGCACATATACAGAGAGCCAGTGGTACTGACTAAAATTATCTTTTGCCGCGCGAGATGCATCAGCAGAAAGGTTAAGATCCGTTAACACATTCACGGCTGTCGTATAACTCGTATCGGCGTCAAAACTTACAATAAGCGACCCCCTTTCATAATTTTTACCACTTGCTTCACTTGTTTTCAAAGCAACACATTCATCGATTGCAGAATTGGCATCTGTTTGAGGTTTTGGTTGAGAAATAACAGGTGTTGTGGTTGGAGTCAGAATAATATTG
>JAHFLV010000018.1 GCA_023264565.1 Candidatus Zambryskiibacteriota bacterium | reverse complement strand
TAGCACGCTCAACCATCTGGTTGGGCGTTTTTCTTTGCCAATAATCAGAAATATGCACACTGTTTACAAAGGCGGAACCCTAACGTACTATGAAGCCGTACCATTATTTGTAATTTGTGATTACGTTTTTAGATTGCATGACGATGTACCCAATAACTCAATTACCGCATTCCCCGTCCTTGAAAGCCCGACCTTTTTCCCTTGATCCTTATTTTCGTAGATTACTTCTCATAAACGTCTAGAAACGGGTCATTACCCGTATGTCAATAAAATTAGCGCTCGCATTAGCGGGCTTAGCCGGTCTGATCGGAATCGGTTTCGGATACTTCCTTCGGTGGATCGTTTCCTTGGGCAAAAAAGGCTCAATGGAACTCCAGATCAAGCAAATGATGCTTGATGCCCGAGAAGAAGCCAAGAAAATTGTCCTTGAAGCTGAAACCAAATCCGAAGCGGTTGTCCGTGAGTCACGAGCAGAAATTAAAGTTAACGAAGACAGAATTAAAAAGGCTGAAGAACGCATCATCAAAAAAGAAGAGTTTTTAGATAAACGCCAAGTAGATATCGACGAAGAGGTTGAGAACATCAAACAAAAAGTTGCTGAAATAAAAGAAATCCGTGAGAAAGCCGACGCTTTGCATAAGGAACGTTTTACTGCGCTCGAAAAAATCGCCAGTTTGAGCCGCGAAGATGCCAAGAAATTACTTCTCGAAACAGTCGAAAAAAATGCCGAGGAAGATTTACTTATTCGCACAAAGAAGCTCGAGCTTCATGCAACAGAGAAGCTCGACCGCCAGGCCAAGGACATTTTGGCCACTGTTATTCAGCGACTCGCCACATCAGTTTCGTCTGAAATCATGACCACCGTCGTGCCAATTCCGTCTGACGAAGTAAAAGGAAAAATCATCGGTAAAGAAGGCCGAAACATCAAAGCTTTCGAACGTGCGACTGGTGTTGAAATCATTGTCGACGACACACCGGGTGCTATTACGATTTCTTCATTCGACCCAGTGCGCCGCCAGGTTGCTCGTGTCGCTTTGGAAAATCTTATTCAAGACGGCCGTATTCAGCCAGCCAAAATCGAAGAGATGGTTGAGAAAGCAAAAAACGAAATCACTAAAATTATTAAAGAAAAAGGCGAACAAGCAGCGTACGAGTCCGGGGTCTTCAATCTCGATCCACGCATCATCTCTATTCTTGGCCGCCTCCATTTCCGCACCAGCTACGGCCAGAACGTCTTGCAACATTCAGTAGAAATGGCCCACGTTGCCGGCATGCTCGCCGAAGAACTCAAAGCGAACGTTGCAATCGCCAAGGCTGGTGCCCTGCTCCACGACATCGGAAAGGCTGTCGACCATGAAGTCGCGGGCTCTCATGTTGAAATCGGCCGCAGAATTTTGCAGAAATTCGGCGCAGACGAACTCATCATTAAAGCCATGCAGGCACACCATGAGGAATATCCGTACGAGACAATCGAGTCAATCATCGTCCAGACAGCTGACTCTATTTCTGGTGGCCGCCCAGGCGCCCGCCGAGACACAGTCGAAAACTATTTGAAACGCCTCGGTGAAATCGAAGGTGTCGCAAATTCTTTCAAGGGCGTCGAAAAGTCCTACGCCCTCCAGGCTGGCCGCGAAATCCGCGTCTTCGTGTATCCGCAGCAAGTGAGCGACCTCGAAGCCAAAGAAATGGCCCGCAACATCGCCCTCAAAATCGAAAATGAACTAAAATATCCGGGAGAAATTAAGGTGAATGTGATTCGAGAGCTCAGAGTTGTAGAGTTTGCGAGGTAAATCTACCCAAAAATTACACCACGTCCCCTGCCTTGCGCCAAAAATGGCCTATAATATAATGAAGCGGACGAGAAATCTGTTTATAAGAAACGATAAACTATAAAAATATGAACAAACAAGGACTTGTAGACGCGGTGCACGGCAAATTGGGCGGTACAAAGGTTCAGGCAGAAGAAGTAGTTGATTTGATGGTTAACGGCATCATCGACACTCTCAAGAAAGGCGAAGAAGTTTCAATCGCTGGCCTCGGTATCTTCTCAACAAAAACCCGAGCGGCACGACAGGCTCGAAATCCTCGAACTGGCGAAGCAATCAGCGTCCCAGCAATGCGAGTTCCAAAGTTCCGCGCAGCAAAGGCTCTCAAAGACGCGGTTAAATAAAAAAATCGGCAACAAACCGTTGCTAATCAAAAAGCCGCCTCAGAAATGGGGCGGTTTTTTGTTGCTTTCCTTATAGCAGATTTGTGCCACCGAAATTTTACTCGAGCAAAGAAAAAGCCCCGCATACGCGAGGCTCGACGATCAAAAGTTTCCCCTTATTTTACTTTCTACCTCTTATCCCTCTGCTTCCCCATTCAACCATACGGACCAGAAGCGTGCGAAAGATGTACAAACTGCGTACCCCGAGGCCAGCGGTGACTGAAATTTCTGTACTTGAACTTAAACTTGCCGGTGGCCCGTATGCTAGAAATGTACGGAACAACCCAGTTTCGAATCCCGATCGGAAGAAGTCTCGAAGGAACATCAAGTGACGTTATCATTCCCCGACCAGCCAAATGACTTCCCCGGTGGAGCATCCAGTACAAAAGCATTCCGTAATGCCCAGCATTGATACTCTTTGGATCTCCACTGATGAAGTCGAGAACCTCTTGAGAAGTCACGGGAAGTGACTCGCACCTCTCCAGCAAATTGATCTGAATACGCATCCCCGCGTCGAACACGTGAGGAATGTTCAGTGATTCGGGGTGTTCGACAACAACAGGACGAAACACCTGGAAATCATCAAAAGACCGGAGCTTGGTCAAAGGTCTCTGAAACGGAAAATCTGACGGCACACGATCTACACCAACGTTCATGACTTTGAACAAGGATGTAGGTACAGACGCTCGCGAAGGCGACAGAGTGACAGAATTCAGAGGAATTTTTAGCATTCCTTTTCCCTCTTTAAAGAAAACTGTTTAAAAGAACAAACTGCCCACCAAACGTTGGTAGGACTTATGTATTCTTCGATTAGGATCGCACGGCCTAGCCATAAAGTAAACAAAAAACCAACAAATCGGCACTTTTTTGGTGCGGGATAGGAGAATCGAACTCCTGCCCACAGTTTGGAAAACTGTTATTCTACCATTAAACTAATCCCGCAATTTTTTAAACACCGTCGTCCTATTTCACACCTATCATTCTGCCCAGTTGAGCCATAGTAACAAATTTTCCAGTCTTGTTAAAGCTATTCCGGCTTTTTCGCTCGAGCAACCTTAAGCACCGCCTCAAAGTCATCTTTGTCCGAAACCTTATTCTTATTCTGATATCCGCAAACCTCACATTTATAGAGCAAATTGTACTTTGCTTGAGTTCCTTCAATACCAACAGGCTTCATGAGTCCCCCGCACTTCTCTTCCCTGTCGCCTGGATTTTTGTCGACATGCTTACTCCACAAACATTTCGGACAATGATTCGTGAAACCGTTACCAACCACAGCGAAACCGCACTTTTCACAAGTAAAATCTTCGATCTTTGCTTGAAATCTCTTTTTTGGCAAAGCCATATCACTCTCGCCTGCTCCAGAGGTATCCGGTTTCATTTCTTCATTTTCCATCTTTGTGTTAGGATTTTAAGGTTATTTTTTGGAAAAAGCCAGTATTTTTGGCCCTTACCAGAAATTATGGCCCGATTGGCCTTAAACAGGGTGTGGTGTAACGGTAACATGCTTGACTTGGGATCAAGTGACTCCGGGTTCGAATCCCGGCACCCTGACCATATAGATTATATAGTTTGCTAGCAGCGGTGCGGACAGCAATTAGTAAATGAGAAGCTTCAAGAGTTTTCAATCAGCACGTCTTTAATCAGCCTTATATAGGCTTTTTGCTTTTTTTGATCTAAATACACTGCTGCAACATCAAAGACCCAATCCTTATCCTGCAAACCCTTACGTTCCAGATAAATCCTAATAACCTTAGCTATTTTTCTTAATTTAGAAGTATGGACGTTTTCTTCTGGCCTGAAAAACTGTGCTGGATGTGTTTCACGTGTACCTGATTCCCTATTATTAGCCATATTTTGAGGTTTGATTTCATGTGAAACAGTTTTTACCTCAATAAAATGAATAACTCCCTCATATTCCATAATTACATCCAACTCCCCCTGTCTAAGTAGAAAATTAGACTCAAGATGTTTAAAACCCTTGTTTTTCAAGTGTTTCACCACCAACGCTTCACCCAAAGCCCCTATCCTTTTCTTTCTTTTACCAATCTTCTCTCGCACTTCATATGGTATAGCCATGTTATTCATGAAACATTCCAATAATCCACCAACCATACAAAATATGGCTAAAATAGTGATTAAGATTGTTTCATGATTAACGTTTCACGTGAAACTATTGTTTGTATATTATAAGCCATATTTTCAAATAAAGCCCGCTTTTAGGACATAAAAAACGTGTCCTATATACACATGTCCCCAGAGTTATCCACAGTTTTGGCTATAAATATGGGTATATGGTGGACAAAAAATCTATTAAGGACCTCAATAAAAGCCTTGTTTTGCTTGTCCTAAAAAAATGGACTGTGGGTATCACAAACAAAAACTGCCCCATATGGGGCAGTTTTTGCAATATCAACAGTGGCACACAGGACACTTACTTACGGTGCGGGTAGGGAGAATCGAACTCCCGTCTCGTCCTTGGCAAGGACGCATTCTACCACTAAACCATACCCGCAATGTGGGGGATTATAACAGATAAAATCGAAGAAACAAAAAACGCGCCCTTCATGCACATTGTCTTTTGTCCCCGGTAGGGCAACGCAAGACTAGAGGTGCGGCGCGTGTGTTGTTTCCATCATACTAAACAGGATGAAAGTCTGCAATTGGTGCGCCCGGCAGGATTCGAACCCACAACAGCGGTTCCGAAGACCGATGTGATATCCATTTCACTACGGGCGCGTAGGGGAATCATACTAAAAATTGGCCGAAAATCAAAACGTGCTAGAATTTTACATATGAAAAAGGCTATCTCTGGTGCGAATTTTGAAATCCCTCAGGAGGTTTCACAAGTAACCACAACTCTCAAAGGGCGGGGATTCGAAGCATATCTCATTGGCGGATGCGTTCGCGATCTCTTTTTAGGCAAAAAACCAAAGGACTGGGACGTAACAACCAACGCAATACCAGAAAAAATAATCGAGGCGTTCGATAAAACCTTCTATGAGAACAATTTTGGTACCGTAGGCGTTGTGAATGAGGTGACCACGGATGAAACCCTAAAAGTCATCGAGGTCACTCCATATCGCACTGAGAGCGGTTATACAGACAAACGCCGGCCTGACTCGGTGTCCTTCAGTAAACATCTTGAAGACGATCTTAAGAGACGGGATTTTACTATCAACGCTATCGCATACGACTGTGAAGAAAGCCGGACCGTTGACCTATACGGGGGATTAACTGATTTGTCTAAAGGACTTATCCGCGCGGTGGGGAATGCACGCGAAAGATTTGCTGAGGACGCGCTCCGAACCCTCCGTGCCGTACGTTTTCATGCTGAACATGGCTTTGAGATAGAAGAAGCGACCAAAAAGGCGATCATAGAAGAAGCACATGGTCTCGCAAGTATTTCTAAAGAAAGAATCAGGGACGAATTCATTAAAATTATTCAGTCAGAGCGGCCTTCTGAAGGACTTCAGCTCTGTCGCGAGCTTGGTTTGCTCAAATACATGCTACCAGATCTCGAAAAGGGTATTGGAGTCGAGCAGGGTGGAGCGCATACCTTTGATGTATGGACACATTTACTCAAAACCCTCGAACATTCTGCCAACAAAAATATGCCCTTGCATGTTCGTTTAGCTGCGCTTTTCCATGACATTGGAAAGCCAGACACTCGACGAGGTTCCGCAGGGGATTCTGCAACTACAGGCAAAAAAGACTATACATTTTACGGCCACGAGGTTGTTGGAGCACGAATGACCTCAAAAATCCTTAAAGATCTGAAATTTCCACGCGAATTAGCAGAAAAAGTTGTGAAACTGGTTCGATGGCACATGTTTTTCTCTGATACCGAGCAAATTACCAACTCTGCGGTGCGCCGAATGGTGGCTAACGTGGGCAAAGACAATGTCTGGGACCTTATGGAAGTGCGGGCTTGTGACCGAATCGGTACCGGACGGCCAAAAGAAAGCCCATACCGCTTGCGCAAATACCATTCGATGATCGAAGAGGTGATGCGCGACCCAATTTCTGTTGGAATGCTTAAAATCAACGGTGCAAAACTCATGGAAGTCCTCAAAGAAGCTCCTGGACCGAGAATTGGTTATATTTTGCACGCTCTTTTGGAAGAAGTGCTCGAAGATCCAACCAAAAACACTGAGGAAAGCCTAGAAAAAATGGCTCAAAGGCTCGCAACACTCGATACTGCGGAACTAAAAAAACTTGGCGACGCCGGAAAAGATAAAAAAGAAGAAGAGGACGAGAAGGTTTTGAGTGAAATCCGTAAAAAACACTGGGTTCAATAGAAAAAATAAAAGAGGATATAAAAAGTCCGAGATTCTCGGCTTTTTTTCAACAAAAAACCGCCTGGACGATTCTCATCGGATACAAGCGGTTGTGAAAGCACCGCCCAGCACAATCACAAGTGAGTACAAACCTTTACTTTAAAATAAGTTTAGGTGTGGAGGATGTAAGCTCGAAGTGTGTTGAACCAGAAAGCCTTTCGTGAGTTTGGCCAACTCGATAAAAGACAGAACAATGCACCGGCTTTGACTTCGACCTACCAAGTGGGAGAAAGGTAGATTATCAAAGACATTCACCGAGCTTCTGATATAAATATACGCTGCAACAAAATATTTGTAAAAGACATCAAGGACAAATCTGTGGACAACTTAGATTTTTATGCCCTAAGGTCAACGTCGAGATAAATAGGACAATGGTCAGAGCCATACATGTCAGCCATGATGCCCGTTTCTTGTATGTGTTTCACCGTTTCGCGAGAGGTAAAAAAATAATCTATGCGCCAACCAACGTTTCGGTCACGAGCAAAAGACTTTTGATCCCAGTATGTATACGCCCCAATGTTGTTAGGGAAGAAATGACGGAAAGTGTCGACATAGCCCGCTGCTTCTACTTTATCAAGCCATGCGCGCTCGATTGGTAAGAAACCGGTATGAGTTTCATTTTCCTTTGGACGGGCGAGATCGATTTCATGGTGTGCGGTATTTACATCGCCACAAAAAATAATGTTTTTCTGGGTTTTGCGGAGCTTTTCGATGAATTTAAGAAACTGGGCATAAAAATCGAGTTTGTATTGCAAACGAACTGGACCGCCTCCGCCGTTTGGGAAGTAGACGTTTAAAAGTACGAAATCCTTAAAATAAGCCGCAACCAAACGCCCTTCGCTGTCGAGCGCAGGCATTCCCATGTCATATTGGACCTTTTCTGGCTTCACTTTTGTATAAATTGCCGTGCCGCTGTAACCCTTTCGGCCCTTTGAGTGGTCAAAATACGAAAAATAGCCTGGGCGATTGCGAACCTCTTCAGGAAGCTGGTCGGCTTCGGCTTTGGTTTCCTGCAAACACACAATATCTGGCTCGCCACCACCTCTTCCAGCTTCAAAAACCTGATTCCATTTATCTTTTTTTACCACCGCCCGCAGGCCGTTTACGTTCCAAGAGATGATTCGCATGTAGGTATCATACCAAAGATCTGCGCACCTTCGGATCCTTCGTAAGTATTGACACATTTTTTGATAGGCATACACTAACCGAATCGGCCACGGCGTAGTGGTTCGAAGTTTGGATCGAGCTATCACGCGATAGCCGATCAGTTCTTTTCTCCAATAGGGGAGAATAGTATGAAGCGTCGAAGAGCGTTTCGTGGGAGGTCTGATGAGCACGTCGCGACAGGGGAAGCGGACATCGGACGACAAGGGCTCTCGGCCACACTGAGATCGACATCGTCTGACTAACGCGTCACAACGCAAGCCAACAGACACGATCAAACCTGGAGAATTCCGGGAAACTGGCTCGAAACCATGCGTCTCGATAACAGAATTACCTGACCTTCGGGTTAGGACAACCGCCGTCACTATGACCATAGTGACGGTTTTTTATTTGCAAAATTTTAATTACTGAAGAGGCTCAAACACCATAGACCATATCTGATTGTTCTTACCAAAAACTGCTGGATAACGAGTCAGTTCATAGGTACCATTTTTAATCGGAATAATATACGTTTTTTCATCATTCAAAATCACAACATCTTTGCCAATCTTTTTTGATTCCTCCTTGAGACCTGAGTCGACTAAATTCACCCACACGTCGCTTACCACCACAAAACCACTTTTAATAACAACCTGGCTTTCGATAGACGGTTCATCACCCGGTTCTGGTTCAAGGTTTGGACCTTCCTGCAGCAAAGAAAGGAAATCTGATTCAATGCTGCCTTTTTTAATGCCTTTTGGGGTATTTTTCTGCAAATACGGAAGCGATGGTTCGGATATGATGAGTTTGCCATCAATATGTGACAACGAGGCGAAACCAGTTTCTCCCAGTTGAAACAATGCACCCTTAGGACTTTTTAAGTTCATATATCGAGAGTTCGAAAAATCAGAATCAATCCAGTCCATAAGTTTTGGATGATCAACGCCAGTCCATTTTTGAGCATCTTTGAGATCTGCAACAAAAAGTATCAATGACGCATTATCAGAAGCAATTTCTCCGAAAATGTTATTTTTGCTCATATGTGTTATTTACTTTGAAAAATTCGAATGCCTTTGCTGATAATTTCCGGCGGAACTTCTTGTATTGGAGTGCCAATAATATTTATCTTTTTAAGATTCGGAAGAAGTGCCAACTCTTTCGGCAGTGAAGCAATTTTCGTACCCTGAAGATTCAGCTCTTCGAGCGATTCAAGTTGTGTAATTGCGACAGGCAACACCTTGAGCTGCGGGTTAAGATCGAGCTGCAATAATTTCAATTTTTTAAGCTGACCAATTTCTTCGGGCAATGATTTTAATTTATTTTTTGTCAGAGCAAGAATCTCAAGAGAGGCGAGCATGCCGATTTCTGGCGGCAGCGCTGAAAGCAAATTAACCGCAAGATTCATTTCTTTTAGGCAAGAAAATTCAGAAATCCAGGAAGGAATTTCTTTTAGTTTATTGTAATGAGCATCAAGCACGAGAGCATCTTTTTGTGTGCGAATATCTTCCGGCAACTCTTTTATATTTCTTCCAACGAGTTTTATGGTTTCCATGATGGTGTGTCTAAATATTTCTAATTTTTATTATGAAACTTCTTATGTACTTCTTTTAAATGTTTGTCGGTGAGATGAGTGTAAATCTGGGTTGTGCCGATGTTGGCGTGGCCGAGCATGATTTGCACCGAACGAAGATCGGCGCCGTTTTGTAAAAGATCAGTGGCAAAACTATGACGAATAACGTGCGGCGTCACTTTTTTCGTAATACCAGCTTTCACACCATAGTGTTTAATAATTCTCTCGACGGAGCGCGACGTGAGCTGCAGTGTATTTTTTCCCTTGGCATTTTTTCCATATTGTACAAAAAGGGAATCGTCCGTATCTTTGCGTGCCGCTAAATATTTTTTCACCGCTTCTTTTGCATCAGGAGAAATGAAAACCACGCGGACCTTTTCGCCTTTTCCGCGAACAGAAAGTTCGTCAGTGGTGAGATCAATATCGCGGGGTAGGGCACAGAGCTCAGAGACTCGAAGGCCGGTCGAAAATAGAAGCTCCAAAATAGCCTTGTCACGAAGCGCGCGTTCGTTGTTCTGTGCGGCATTTTTTTGATCAGCCTCACTCTTTCCAACTTTTTGATTTTCAGAACCGCCGGCGATCCCTGCAAGCGGCGCTTTCATGAGACGATCGAGTTCGGCACGAGAAATAAGATCAAGCGATCGCTCCGGAGTTTTTGCGAGTTCGATTTTGTCAGGCGAAAGGGAAGAGACGCCTCGCTTCACCATGTATTTTAAAAACGCCCGCAACGCAATCAAATAATAATTCTGAGTTTTTCGCTTGAGCGATTCTTTCGAACGCAGACCTTTTGGCGCGAGCGGCTGACGGTTCAACCACAAACGATATTCGCGAACCAAGTCGTCTGTAATATCTTTCGGATCTTCTACTTTTGCAAAAGCCAGAAAGCGGTCGAGATAGTGCTCGTAATTTTCGACAGTCTTCAGACTTCGACCACGCTCGATTTCAGTGTATTCAAGAAATTGTCGTTTGATATCTTGGAGTTTCATATATAGAGTAATTTTTCCCTATAATTCTAACACGACGTAAGGGTCGCAAAATAAAATATCGCACAAATTTCGTAAATAAAAAAAGCGAGGCCTATGCCCCGCTTAATGCTTTTTGCACACAGACCACGTCAGTCGGTCGGCCCAGAAAGAACTTTCACAGTCTCTCCATCACTGGTTTCAACGATGCCGAATCCGAAGCGAATGAGGCTTGGATCCCTCATCAAAGCAGCGAGGCCGGTGTCATCGACGATTCCCTTCGAATGCCCGATGAGCCCAGCAATCATCGGCAGGTGGGTAACAGCCAGAATCGTTTTGTTCCTATGAAGGTCGAAAACGAGCCCGACAAACTCAAGCGCAGAGCGCTGATACCCAACGTTATCTGTAGGCTGGAACCCCGGGTGAATAGTGATTGTCTCTCCCTCCTTGTTGGCAGGAATGGTCAGCTGCATCAGACTTCTGAAGTCCCGATCCAGAGCCAGACTGATGACAGACACGGTATCGGCCGTTCGAGCCGAACGCGACGTGTACAGCATGTCGTAGGGTCCCAGTGATTTCAGTCTTGATGCTGTCACCAAACGTGAAATCCCAACCATTCCGTTCACTGACATCGTTGGATTTGCCACAACTTCAGGCGGCAAACCATAAATATCCAACAAACCAGGAACCCGAGCGCCGTCAGGAACAAGAACGATGCGAGTAGTCGCCATAGCAAACTCCCTTCAAGTAAATTGGTGGTTGTGTTCGATTCCTGCGTGAATTTATAACAAAAAAGCGGGCTGGTCAAGGGCAAAAACACCGGATAACCAAAACCCGTCGTAGATCAAGAAAAGATTGCCAAAACAGCCCCATAATGCTATCCTTACCGGGCAATGTTGACCAAAACAAAAAAGAACAAGACAATCGGTGAGCACAGGACTCATCCTACAGATACTGGCTCTCCAGAGGTTCAGATCGCCCTTTTGAGTAAGAAAATCGAAGAATTGGCCGCTCATTTGGCTAAGAATAAGAAGGATTTGCACTCTCGACGAGGTCTTTTGACTATGGTTGCTGATCGTCAGCGACACATGAATTACCTTCAGGCAAAAAGCCCTGAACGATTCAACACGGTCATGAAGAAGCTCAATCTCAAGAAGCGAGCCTAATTTTAAGGCCTTATTGAGCCGTTTTTATAGTTTTTGTTTACATTTTATAATTTAGGCCCTCAAAAGCCACATTGGTCATTTTTTAAGACCAAAACACATGACAGTCATCAAACATAAGGGGCAGCGAGTTGGTATCTTTATCGATACTCAAAACCTCTACCATAGTGCAAAAAACCTTTATAAATCAAAGGTTAATTTCGGCCAGATCGTTAAAGATGTAATGGGCGGACGCTCACTTATCCGAGCAGTTGCCTACGTTATTACTACCGAATCAGGCGACGAAACCAACTTTTTTACCGCATTAAGCAAAGTTGGTATCGAAACCAAGACTAAAAACCTACAGATTTTCTCAAGTGGTGCCAAAAAAGCAGATTGGGACGTCGGTATGGCAGTTGATGCGATCAAACTCGCACCAAAGCTCGACACCGTTGTACTTGTTACAGGCGACGGCGACTTTATTCCACTTGTTGAATACCTTCAGACAAATGAGGGCTGCCAAGTAGAGGTCGTCTCTTTTGGTAAATCGACATCTTCACGCCTCACCGAAGTTGCGGACGATTTTCTTGATCTCGACCAAAACCCACGCCGATACCTCATGATTGGGGGAAATGGAGGGGAACGCAGCGCACAGCCCGAAAGAGGTGAACGCCCAGCAAATAGCGAACGAACTGGAAACAGGGGAACACGTCGAGTCCGAACAGGTGAAAGCGACAAGCGAGGCAATCCTCCAACCGGCGCTCCAAAGGCTTCTGGAAACAATCCAAACATCATTCCGAGCGACGATATTAGCGACGATACACCGATCATCACCTCAATAATCGACGAAGACGTAGAATAGAATTTGGTGGGCGAAATCTTTTTTCAACAAATTCAGCAAAACCACATGCACCTGCGTGTGGTTTTTGTTTTATGTGGGTATATCAAACCCAGCCGTATCTGCTAAAATTCAAACAGCGCAAAACTCTAAAGAATATTTATGAACGAAGAAAAAGATTTTGGATTCAAAGATAAAGAAATAGAAAAGGTGACAGCGAATATCACCAAGGCCGACAAACGCGAATTCGGCGCGAGTTTTAAAGATGCCTTATCTGGAATCGAAACACCAGACCGCGACGCTGCTGCCGCAAATCCAGATGGTCCATCTCCGCAACCATTCACACCGAGCAGACCAGCACCTGCACAAACTCCAGACATGTCTGCCACAGGCGACACACCGTCAAAAAAACTTTTTGATTCTTCAGAATTAACCGACGCACAAAAAGAACTTTATGAAATTACCAAACCACTTCAAACATACGAACGCGACGTCGCAGAAACTATCCGCGAACAACACGAGTCAGTTGCAAGCATAAACCTCGCAGCTCGAAAGAAAAATGAAGAAACAAAAGTTGCCGCACCAAAAAGTGAACGTGTCGCACAAAAGGGACTTTTCTTTTTAATCAGTGTCATTTTATTTTTTGCTGGCGCAGGAATCATCGCGACCGTTTACTATTTCTATTCTAGTAGGGAAACGCCGGTGACAATTATTAGCGGCACGATTATTACTATCAATGAAAAACGTTCGCTTGATGTGACCGGAAAAACTTCTGCTGAAACTATTTCTGAGATTCAAAAAAGTATCGGGTCACCCGGAGAACAAAATGGTTTGGTGGGAATTGAACTCACTGAAAAGGTTGTCGCGGCGGCAGACAGCAAAATACAAGAGGACAATACAAACATAATTTCTTCAGAAAAACTGTTTGAAATTTTTGCGCCGAACGCACCAACATCTCTTGGACGTTCACTTGGGTCTGATTGGCTGTTTGGTTTTCAAACTCTTTCTGTAAATAATTCTGCAAACTCAAACGAACCGTTTATTTTGACTCGCGTTGATTCTTTTGAAAATGCTTTTGATGGCATGCTTCGATGGGAGGGAACAATGGCAAAAAATCTCGGGCAAATTTTTATTAAAAATCGCGCAGAAATTGCGGCGACAAATTCAACCACGAATCCCGCGCCAAATTCTAATGGTTCAACTTCTGGTTCGGCAATCGCAACGAGTTCAGCCACCACGACTCCGGCCACACCAATCATTCCAACCATCAACACAAAATTTGAAGACCTTGTGATTCGCAACAAAGACGTTCGCGCACTCAAAGACAGCGCAGGAAATATTGTACTTTTGTATTCTTTCCTTGATCCAAAAAATCTTTTGATCACTACAAACGAAAAAACATTTCAAGAAATTCTCGATCGTTTCTTTTCATCCCAAGTAGTGCGATAGGCGTTTCTTTTGGTATGATGTGGGCATGAATACAGAACAAATCAACAAACTAAAAACAAAGCTCGAGGAAGAAAAAACCGTGCTCGAAAACGACCTCAAATCAGTCGGCCATGTGAACCCAGAAAACACTGGTGACTGGGAAGCAACTCCGGTAAAGCAAGACATTGACGGTGCGGACGAAAACGAACTTGGTGACAAATTCGAAACATATGAAGGAAACACTGCGATTTTAAAACCACTCGAAAGTCGCTACAACGAAGTCAAAAAGGCATTAGGAAAAATTACCTCAGGGACAGGGTTCGGTGTCTGTGAAGTCTGCCAAAAGACAATTGAAAGCGACCGTTTGGAAGCCAATCCAGCAGCCTCAACCTGCAAGGAGCATATGGACGTAGTAACCGAATAACATCTGATACCGAAACTTTAATCTTTCTTAATAAAAACTTTATCTCTGGTGTGCAACGATACAGGTTAGCCAAAAGCGGCTAACCTGTTCGCTTTTAGGCCCGTCATTCAAAATGGCGTAATGTGTTTCATAGTTTCATATCATGAGCTTTGCCAAAACGCACAGCGGTCAATCGTATTGTCTCAAAGGACAAATCATAGACATGGAGGTGGACCTTTCAAGAGGCCTACACTCCTTTTCAATTGTCGGTCTGCCAGACAAAGCCGTCGAAGAAGCCAAGGACAGAATTTCTGCCGCTATTAAAAATTCCGGTTTTGTTTCTCCAAAACAAAAGAATCATCGCGTCGTCATTTCTTTGGCGCCTGC
>JAHFLV010000017.1 GCA_023264565.1 Candidatus Zambryskiibacteriota bacterium | reverse complement strand
GCTCACCATAATAGAAGGGGATGCGCTTGAAATAAAGGCGGATGCGCTCGAGGCTCACGGTATCAGTGCTGGTACATATAAAATTGTAGCCAACTTGCCGTATTACATTACCGGACAATTTTTGCGAACATTTCTTTCGGGTAACCAACAGCCAACACGCATGGTCTTACTCCTCCAAAAAGAAGTGGTTGACCGAATCATCGCCCGAGACAAAAAAGAAAGTTTGCTTTCAATAAGCATCAAGGTGTATGGCGAACCAAAAAAAATCACTGTCGTTGATCGTGGTAGTTTTTCTCCAGCACCAAACGTCGACTCAGCCGTCATTTCTATAGAAAATATTTCAAAAAACTTTTTCAGCAACACTTCACATGCAGCAGCAATTTCAGAAGAAAAATTCTTTGATGTTGTTCGCGCAGGCTTTGCACATAAAAGAAAAATGCTTGCTCCAAACCTTGCCGGGGCAGAGCCAACAATCACAACGCGGGAAAAAATTAATGAGGCACTCCTCGCTTGCAACATTTCAGAAAAAATCCGTGCCGAAGACCTCACCGTAGACCAGTGGAAAAATCTCGTGCAAAAACTTAGCACCTAAATGTAGCCAAAAAAAATAGGTGAATTAAAAACCTATAGAAGAACCAACGGTTGGGGTAATGGTACCGAGAGGTACGCCAAATGGAGAACAACCCTTACCAACATACACCATACAGACACCACCCGGAGAATAGAGTCCCATTGTCCAAATGCCCGTTGAAAAGCCGAGGTTGTAATTTAAATACGCCTGAGTTCCAGGGTAGTAGACGAACTGTCCACCAACCGGCGGCGTAACTGTAAGTAAAAAGTTTCCGCTGCAATTACAGAAAAACGAAGTCGCAACCATACCACCAAAAGGAATTGCGCCAAGACCTCTCGTATATTTAAAGAAAGCAAAGACACCACCAGCAATCATGAACGTAATGATAAGGTAGGAAATGACGAATTTTTTTGTAAATCCAAAAATCATATGTTTATTATAAAACCCGCGGCTGCCGGACTGTCACTCACACCATTCACGTTCGTAACATGAATTCTGACCGGCCAGTAGAGATTATCTTTTTTATTGAACCAGGTTTCGCGAACCTGAGGAATATCGATCTTCATTGATTCAGGAAGGGGAATAGTGAACGTAAGAGTTTTTCCATCCGTAGATTTCACGTCTTGTATAATCCCAAGACCCGAACTAACAATGTTTCCGGTCGCTGTAAAATTTCGTCCGGTCACGGTTATCGGTTCACCAAATTTTGCCTGAACGGGCTCAACTTTTTCGATAACCGGAATAGAAGCTCCAGGAGTAGTAACCATAAATGGAATTGTTGTTGGAGTGGTTTTGCTTCCAACAGTCACAGAAATATCGTAGCGTCCTGCAGGTGTAGTGTTTGGAATCGTAAGTCTTATGTTGGCAGAATTCTGCGCGGCAATGTTTTTTATTTTGAGCGCACCCAAATTAACTGTGTTTGATTGAGTTGAAAAACCAGTACCAGTCAAAGTGACAGTCGAACCTGCAGGACCATAATTTCTAGAGGCAAAAGAAAGACTAAGTTCTTTTTGTGCCGCAACAGATGCTGGACTTCCAAAACTAAGCGGGGTGTCGAGACTAAAAGAAGTAACAAGGGGATCAGATGAAGAAGTGTTTGAAGTTTGTGTCTGGATAGAAGGCAAAACCGCAACGGAGCTTTTCAAAATAATCTGATTCAATTTGAGTCGGGTCCAGAGTCCGACAGAGCCATCACCCACAACAAGTCCAGCCGGTCGAAGCACTTCGTCCGCATATTTATTTTGAAAACGAATGACTGCGGCTTTTGTAGCTGGACCAAAATATACAGTTTCATTTCCAGGAGAACCAGCGCCTGTATCTGAAATTTTAGTCACAACATCGGTGTTGAGAATTTTTTGGAGCTCAAGAACATCGTCACCAGAATCTCCGAGTCTTAAATCCCTTAAAAAAATAAATGTTGGTAAGTTTTGGGCATGAGTTCGTTCTACAAAAAAAGCAACTGGTGAGAAGAGGGTAGCGAGTGTAAAAAAAGCTACGAGAAGTGTGTTAAAAAAATTTCGGTTGATTCGAGAAGTGATTCGAGAGAATTGCATATATAATTGGCATTGTACCGTGGAAACCACCATCTCTCAACAAAACCCTCGCAGGATATCCATCGCACTTTTTGCGAGTTCGTTTGTATTACTCACAATATCTACTCTATTTCCTCGTCTGTGGTTTTTGCTTTTCTTTGGTTTGATTCCACTGTTTTTCGCGACCCATAGATTAAACCAAAAAACGGCTCTCTACGGCGCTCTTATTGTTGGCTTCTTATACAACTGCGTTGTTATATACCCGCTTTCAACACTCAATACCTGGTGGTGGACGGTTTCTAATGGCCTTTTATGGCAATACAAAAATCTCCTGTATTTTGGAGTAACCATACTTTTAGCAGCTATCTGCAGTCTAATAACTTTTGGAGTAGTCTTCTTGCTCTACATCAAACAACTAAAAAAGTTTCCTCTTGTTTCACTTTTTGTTCTCCCAATCGCTTGGGAATTTTTGGAAACAGTCAGAGTAAAATTATTTTTTAATCTTGAATGGGGAACACTAGGCCACGATCTCGGTAACAATATATTTTTTGCAAGGTCAGTAGCTTTTGGCGGCACGTTTATTCTCAGTTCACTTGTTGTCATACTTAATTTCTGTTTATTTCTATTTTTATTTTCTGTAATTGAACGACAGAAAATATCTAAGAGGGAATTCATTAAAAAAATAGCAGTCGCAACATGTGTTCTCATTGGAATTTTTGTGGCACTTATACTCAATAACAATTTTATTTTAAAGAACGCTGCCACGGAAAAAAACACGAATCCCCGAGGAGAAATCAGTGTTGTTATTATTAGTCCAAACATCCAAACCGCAGACGTAAACGAAACCACAGGAAGCGAACATATTTTTACTCTTATTTCTGAAGCAATAAAAAATTCACCAGATCTAATTCTTTTACCAGAAAATATATTTCCATTTTTAGTGATCGATGAAAAAACCGAACTTCCTTTTAATTACACTCAAAATAAAACGGTTGCAAAAAATTTCGACAAACTAACTTCGATTTCAAAAAAACTACCGAGTACCACTTTTATTGTTGGGTTCCATACCATTAAAAATAGCAGTGCTTCATCAACATCTCGCTATAACTCAGCCGTCGTATTAGAAAAAGGGAAGATCGTATCTATCTACAACAAACAAAACCTTCTTCCATTCACTGAAAAAAGCTTTTCTTTCCTTGAGACAATCCATATTGATCCACTTTCTGCAGGAAGTGGCCAAAAAACCATTCATACAGCTTTGGGAGACATCCGACCACTCATTTGTTCAGAAATTTTGACTTCCCAGAACTCCTTTTTTGAAAATTTTACCGATTCCGCAACAACTTCACCAAAAAATAAGGTTTTTTCAGTAAATTTGAGTAATGACAACATATTTAATAGCCATAGAGTAGCCACATACAACAAAATTTCAGCCAAACTTCAAGCAATTGAACTTGAAGAAACGCTCGTTCGCTCATCAAAAGGGGGGTTTTCAGGAATCTTTGACCAAACAGGCCAAGAAATTCCTCTCGTAAGCGAAAAAGGCGGTGAAATTCTCTTCGGCAAAATTTAAAACTACCTGAAAAAGCTCAAGACCTTTCAATATTCTTCAATATCCCCGGAAATCACTTTAAAATCGGCACTTTGTAAGATATTCCTTGGTATAATTCGTTCATGGTTGTACGTCTTCCAAGTAAAAAGGTTGTTTTTTTAATTATTGCCTGTGTGATCGGCGTCAGTTGTGTTGGTTTCGCCACATATGCAAGCAAAAACCCTGGAAAAATCAGTGGAATTTTTAATACATCCACAAACGTAGGCAAAAGCTCTTCACAAAACAACTCCGTACAACTGGAAATGGTTGAAAAAGCTCTTAAGGTGCAGTCAGAACAAGATGATGACAATGACGGTCTTCTCAACTGGGAGGAAAAACTTTGGGGAACCGACCCGAGCAATCCAGACACCGATAAAGACGGCACAAAAGATGGTGATGAACCAAAACTCGGCCGAAACCCACTTGTTGCTGGTCCAAACGACAAAGTTGCGAATAACACAAACAACGTCGGCACAGGTGTAAACGCTAAAACAGACATTGTTTTGGATAATAGTAAAACGGCTCAGATTGGGCGTGATTTGTTTACAAGCTATATGCAAGCAAAGCAGGCTGGTGCAAAGCTCGACGCAACAACAGAGAAACAAATCATCGCTCAGGCTTTTAGTAATAAGGCCGTGGCGGTGGCTCCAAAGCAATATCGAGCAAGTGATGTCATTGTAAGTGCCTCAACCGACCTCAAAAAGTATGGCAATGACCTTGGTTTAGCTTTTTATGCAGGTACCGCCTCAAATTCAACAACAGAAATTGAAATTCTCCACGATGCCCTCATAAACGAAAAACCGAAAGACATCGTTAAACTTGACCCAATCATCGCAGGTTACACCGCAACCCTAAACGCTCTTGCGTCAGTCCAGGTTCCAAAAGATTTTGTTACGCAACACATCGCGCTCCTCAATAGCTTGAGCAAAATTATTGCTGACGTAAAAGGTTTCAGAGTGATTTTTGATGATCCAATCGTCGGACTCGGGGGGGTGAGCACCTATTATGCCGACCTTGATGCTTTTGAGACTGCGATCGTCCAAATTCAAACTGAATTTGTGAAAAAAAATATTAGTTTTGAACAAACGGAGTATGGTTACCTGTTTACAAGAATTATATAATACGGTGAGCACATATAATAAAAAAATGTCCTTTGGAATCAGCAAAAAAATCCTCCTCATAACTTCCGCGCTTTTCATATTCTTTTGTGTAGCGAGCCCTTTTGCAAAAAATGCCGAAGCATTTGCCCCAGCTGGCCCTTTTGTTCCAAACTTTGACGCTGCAAATTACGCTGTAAATGCAATTACCGCAAAAAACACCACTTCTGAAAATATTAAGGAATCTTTTCTCGACGGTATTTTGAACGCCGCCGCAAAAGTTGTCATCAGTAACATCACAAAATCCATCGTCACGTGGATTAACTCTGGTTTCAAAGGTGGCCCAGCGTTCATCACTGATCCACAGCGATTTTTTACCGGTGTTGCAGACCAAGTCGCAGGTAACTTCATCGCAGGTACCGAACTTGGTTTTATGTGCGCGCCGTTTTCACTCGACATTCGTTTGGCACTTAACCTCAATTACAACTCCACATTCCGAGATCGAGCATACTGTAGTCTTTCTGGAATTGTTGGCAATGCAGAAAACTTCGCAAAATACACTGCCGGGGATTTTAGCCAGGGAGGTTGGGACTCTTGGTTTCAAATCAGTCAAAACAAAAGCAATAATCCTTACGGCGCATACCTAGAAGCACAAAACGAACTCAGTATCAGAACCGCGCAAGGTAAAGACATAGAACTCGTCAAACTCGATTGGGCAAAAGGCTTTCTTTCACCACGTGAATGTTTGGAGCAAGACGCACAGGGTAATTGTACAAAAGAAGGCGACATCATTACTCCAGGTGCTGCCGTTGAAAGCCAGCTCGAAGAAACATTGGGCACTGGTATTCGTCAGCTCGAACTCGCCGATGAAATTAACGAGATTGTCGGCGCGCTCGTCGGACAAGTCGCTCAAACAGTTTTGACTCAAGGTCTTTCGAGTTTTGGTCCAGGTGGCAGAAACGAGGGCACAATCGGTGGCACAACGGCTCCGGGTATTCCACTTAGCTTGTACTGCTCACCAAGCGCGCGATCAGCAAGTGTTGGAGACAACGTACAGTGGACCGCACGAGTATATGGCGGTATGCCAGGAGCAACAACATATTCTTGGTCAGGTGAACAGGTTTCAGGATCAACAAACGACACTGTTGATGTTTCATACTCAACACCCGGAATCAAAACCGCTTCAGTTGTTGTAACACAGGGGGGACAGAATCTTTTCCAGAACTGTGACAGCATCACTATTCAATAAACATGCGTTCGTTTCTTAAAAAAATAAAAGAAAACAAAAAAGAGCTGCTGAAAAAAGCTGTCATAAATAGTGGGGTGTTGTTCATATCTTTAGCCGTAATTGCAATTGTCACACTACAACCACACACCACACATGCTTTTCTGGGTTGGCATCCTCTCGATGATGCCGGAAACGCCATGTTGTCGGCACTACGCTGGATTATTCGCGAACTCATGCAGGCCCTGCTTAGTTTAAGCGGCCTTATTGTTTGGATTGCGGGACAAATTCTAGAAACAGTCATTAGAGTGTCTATAGTGGACATGGGTAAATACGTAAACACTCCAGGCATTGTTGCTGTTTGGAAAACCTTCCGAGACCTTGCCAACATGTTCTTTATTTTTATTCTCCTCTATGCCGCAATTGGTACAATTCTTGATTTGAGTGGTGTTAATTGGAAGAGAATATTAAAAAATATAATTATTTTCTCGCTCCTTATTAATTTCAGTTTCTTTTTCACCAAAGTTGCCGTAGATGCATCAAATATTCTGACGGTTGGTTTTTATAATCAAATCTCTCAAACACAATGTGGAACTAAACCAGCAGGTGATATTGGTGCTGCGTTTATGTGCAAAATGGGTCTCACTGGTTTCTTCGGAAGCGAGTTGCTAGAAAAAGCAGGAGGGGATGATATTGGAAAAATCATCACTATTGGCATCATGGGTTCTATTTTCATGCTTGTTGCAGCCTTTGTATTCTTAGCTGCGGCACTTATGTTTGTTCATCGTCTCATCACCCTCATTCTTTTGTTTATGTTTTCACCATTGGCATTTGCTTCAATGGCACTACCAAAAGACAAGTATTCTGATGAATGGACAAAACCTTTGATTAACGCGTGTATCTTTCCACCAGTATTTATGGCGGTTATTTGGGCGGTGTTAAAAATTCTCAGCACCTTGAATTTTGGCGGTAGTGGAAGTCTGCTTGATAGTATCGCAGCAGGTAGTGGATCAATGCCGGCTCCAGGAGCAGGCAATACTCTTTTAAACTTTATTATCGTTATTGGTCTTTTGGTTGGATCGTTGGTTGTTGCTCAAAGACTCGGTGCAGAAGGGGCCTCTGGTGCACTCAAAAAAATTACCGGTTATGGCAAGAGCGCCCAAGCGTGGACTCAGGGAAAATTGGGTAGAGGAGCGGTACGCGCAACAGGTATTCGTGCTCTAGATGAAAGTTTTAAAAATTCTGAATTCGGAAAGAGTCGCATTGGTAACAATCTTAGATCATTCACAACAGGAGCTATAACTGGACAAAAGTTTGGCAGCAAAGAGTCTGTCTCAAGCATGGACAAGAAGCTCGGTAAGATCGACGAGGATTGGGCAAAGAAACGAGCAGAAAGCGTTGGAAAGGATGCTGAAACACAAGCAGATAAAGATTCAAAAGACACTGGTCTACACAAGAGAAATCTCGATAATGTTAACAACCTTCTCACAAATAAAAATCAACAGAAACAAAACCTTGCAGCAGAAAAAGCTCGACTTTCTACCGAACTAACAGATGTCACCTTGTCGCCAGCAGAACTACAAAAACGAAAGGATCGCATCAATCAAATCGGGGTTGAAGAAAGAAATGCTGAAGCAGATATTCAAGGTCTCGAAAAGAAAAAGACTGAAAACGCTTCAAGACTTACGATTGCTAAGAAAATGGAAACTGGAGAATACCTTAGTGATGAGGATCAGAAGTTCCTTAAGGCACAAAAAGAAGAATCTATTAAAAACGCTAAAAATGATGCGGCAGACAAACTTGAAAGAAAGGGCAAATATGCACCTAAGGGAATTAGGAGGGTTGCAGGTATAACTGGCAAGATTCTCACTGGGGCAGATTACGGTTCAAGCAGTGGTGCTGTTGTAGGTGCAACAACAGCTGGTGCCATCGGCCTTGTTACGGCCGGTCCAGGTGGTGCTATTGCCGGAGCACTTCTTGGAGCAAAAATTGGCGCAGGTCTCGGTGCAGCCAGTGGTGCATTCTGGGGCTACAAGGGTGGGGCTATTGGTAAACGTAATTTGGGTCCTGATAAAAGAAAGTCTCTTGTAGATGCATTGCGCGGTAAAAAGAAGGATGGCGATAAAAAAACCAAAGACAAACTTAAGGAAAGCGGATGGAGTGATGAGGACATTGAAGAAATGGCAAAAGAATCAGGTTTTGAGAAAAAGAAAGAATAATAATCATGGATACAGAAATCAAACAACAAATAGCCGGAAGAATTTCAGTCTTGCCTCAGGTTTTGCAAGAGATAATTTTTACATCTCCATGGAAAACCACCACGGATTCTATTTCAACGCGTTATAACCTTACAGACGAACAAAAAAACCAACTTCAAAATGAAGTATTTATGGTACTAGCAGGTATAGAGCCGATCTCTGCATTTCGCACAAACCTTGTTGAAGAGGTTGGTGTTTCGTATGATCAAGCACTTAAAATCTCTCTTGAATTAAACACAAACATTTTTGATCGAATCAAAGATGTTCTCAAATCAATTGAATCTGAGATTAAGCAGGTTGATGAGGAAGAAGAATATGTAGAAAACAATAGTCCAGCAAGAAATATTCTTGAAGCACAGTTCAATCAAAATACCGAAAACATTCATAGTGAACCAGAGGTTGAACCCGAGCTCCTCATCCCAGACCATGAAGAAATGGAAAAAGAGGGTGGTATGCATTTGCATACTCAAAACACCATGCCGGTAAATCCAGGGAATTCGGCACCTCGACCACAGCCACAGCCAGTGAAAATATATTCACACCCTCAACAAGAATTCAATCCACAACCAAAACCAGTGGCGAATCCAGTACCGACACCTGCACCAAAACCATCTCTCGGCAGTATTGTTGATCAAAAACTCAGCGGAATTGTGCGCTCCAACAACGACGGTTCAAAATATAAAGGTAACGACCCATATCGTGAACCGATAGAATAGAGTAGATAGCGAGGTTTGTTCAAACATCAAACACATGCGATTCCAAGTTCCACAATTCACAGACGTAGAGGATAAAATAATTGGTCCACTGACCTTTAAACAATTTTTGTACTTGGGTGGCGCAGCGGGTATGGTCGTCGTGCTTTTTACCTTCTTACCAAAGTTTCTTGCCGTCTTTTTTGCCTTACCGGTCGCAGCTTTGGGTGGGCTTTTGGCTTTTTACAAAGTAAATAATCAGTCGTTTATCAGAATTGTTGAATCTTTTGTTAAGTATCAGATTACGAGCAAGCTGTATTTGTGGAAACATGAAGAAAAGGCTATGTCGGCGCAAGAAAAAAAGCCTATCAACCCCGCACTCGTTCCAAAACTTTCTGAAAGCAAACTTCGCGACCTCATGTGGAGTCTCGATGTAAAACAAGCAAACAACCCAGTGACAAACGACAAGATGGGCACAACAAATACATAACAGAGACACAGCAGCACCTGATATACTGTTTGTAACGAGACAAAATTTTATGGCATCAATAAATTCTCGAGCAACACAAGAATATGTTCCGATCAAAGAGGTGAGAGACGGCATCATCGTCCTCAAGGACGGCTCATTGCGCGCTCTTGTGCTTACTTCTTCTATCAATTTTTCACTTAAAGGTGAAGACGAACGAACCGCTATCTTGTATCAGTTCCAGGATTTTTTGAATTCACTCGATTTCTCAATCCAAATTTTCATTCAGTCTCGAAAACTCGACATTCGTCCATACATCGCCCTCATGGAGCAGCAGGAAAAAAAGCAGTCAAACGAACTCATGAAGGTTCAGACCCGTGAATACATCGAGTTCATCAAAAGCTTTACCAAAAACACCAACATTATGACGAAGCATTTCTTTATCGTCATTCCATACACCCCTGCAATTCTTCAGGGTTCAAAATCCAGCAGTGGTATTGGGAAGTTCACCGGCCTTATGCAAAAGAAGGGAACAGCAAAAAGTAATGCCGCGGGCGAAGAAGCTTTCGAAGAACATCGAAGCCAGCTCGAACAAAGAATTTCTGTTGTCGAGCAAGGCCTCGTGCGCTGTGGTGTGCGTGTCGTCGAACTTGGCACTGAAGAAGTTATCGAGTTGTTTTATAAAATTTTCAATCCAGGCGACGCTGAGAAACCAATCCAACTTAACGAACAAAGCGCATAATATATACATACAATGTCTATCTTTGGAGGATTATTTAAAAAGAAGGAAATGCAGGCACCGCCACAAATCGTGCCTTTTTTACCACAACAAGTCCGCCAAACCGAGTCACTCGAACTCAAAGACATCATTGCTCCAAGCGCTTTGAAGGTCGGTCCACGCGAACTCAACCTCGGCGACAAATTCGTTCGAACCTTTTTCGTCATTTCATATCCACGATTTTTAAATGAAAGCTGGTTTGCGCCAGTTATCAATCTCGATAAAGTTTTTGATGTTTCTATTTTCGTGCATCCAATCGACACAGTGCAGGCTCTTCGCCAATTCCAGAAAAAGGTTGCTGAGGTTCAGAGCCAGATCCATGAAAGGGAATCAAAAGGTATGGTGCGAGACCCAATGCTCGATACTGCGTATCAAGACCTTGAATCTTTGCGAGACAATCTTCAGCAAGCCCAAGAGAAACTCTTTGAAGTTGGTTTGTATATTTCAATTTATGCAGAAAGCGAAGCTGAGCTCGACACGGTAGAGTCAGAAGTAAAATCAATTCTTGAAGCCAAGCTTGTATATGTAAAACCAGCCCTTTTCCAGCAGGAACAAGGTTTCAAAAGCGTTATTCCGATTGCGAGCGACTTACTCGAAGTTCATTCTCGACTCAACTCTTCGCCGCTTTCAAGCCTTTTCCCATTCATTTCATTCGACCTTACCTCAGACAAAGGTATTTTGTTCGGTATCAATCGCCACAATTCTAGCCTTATTTTGTTCGACCGCTTCTCACTCGAAAACTACAACTCCATTACCTTCGCAAAATCCGGTGCCGGAAAGTCATATGCTGTGAAGCTCGAAATCTTGCGTACTTTGATGTTTGAAACCGAGGTTCTGGTGATCGACCCAGAAAGGGAATACGAATACATGGCAGATGCTGTGGGTGGCCGATACTTCAAAATCTCGCTTAACTCCGAACATCACATCAACCCATTTGACTTACCAGTACCTGGCCCAGACGAGAGCGCGGCCTCCGTCCTTCGTTCAAACACTATTAACCTCATCGGTCTCTTTAGACTTATGATGGGCGGCCTAACGCCCGAAGAAGATGCGATCATCGACGCAGCAATTACCGAAACCTATGCCCTCAAAGACATCACACCGGATTCTGATTTCCGAAACATCGAGCCGCCGCTTATGTCCGACTTCGAACTCGTGCTTTCTGGTATGGAAGGAGGGGAGTCACTTGCACAGCGTCTTACCAAATACACCAAAGGTACTTGGGCTGGCTTCATCAATCGTCCAACCAACATCGACATCAACAAAAAATTCATCGTGTTCTCACTTCGAGACATGGAAGACGAGCTCAAACCAATCGCCATGTATATCGTTATGCACTATATATGGAATGCTATTCGTCGCGAGCTCAAGAAGCGCCTACTTGTAATCGACGAGGCGTGGTGGATGATGAAATCTGAAGACACCGCATCTTTCCTTCTTTCTCTCGCAAAACGAGGTCGAAAGTACTATCTCGGTCTTGCGACAATCACCCAAGACGTCGACGACTTTATGCGTTCTCCATATGGCGTGCCAATTATTACCAACTCTTCTATCCAGCTGCTCCTCAAGCAGTCACCAACATCGATCGACCGCCTCCAGCAGGTATTTACACTGACTGACGAAGAAAAGTATCTCTTGCTCGAATCCGGCGTAGGGGAGGGCATCTTCTTTGCTGGCCTCAAACACGTAGCAATCAAGATCATCGCTTCATATACCGAGGATCAAATCATTACCTCAGATCCGTCTCAGGTACTCTCTATTCAGCGAGCAAAAAAGGAATTGGCGGATGCTGAAGCAGAAGAATAGTTTGCAAACAATACATGCCAGACGAAAACCGACTAACTAAAGCAACCATAGCGTTGATGATATCTACAGCGCTCTTTTTTGATGCTATTCAGTTTTTTGTTAGTTTTATTCCATTCCTTGGTGAAGTTATAAGTGTTTGTCTGTCGGTCTGCGTCTTTTTAACCTTCTTTCTATGGTTCAAATTCAAAGGGATTAAATTCAACAATCTTAAAAAGTCGAGCTCAATGATTATTGGTTTTCTTATTGAGCTTATTCCAATTATTGACATGCTTCCTGGTTGGACAGCGGCAGTTGTACTCACAATCATTACAAACCAGCCACCAAAAGCCCTCCGACAAGCTATGGGTATTATGAAAGGGGGTGCCACAGAAAGCGCTGAAGTGGATACTGTTCGTGAGGGTACGTGATAAAATAACTCTATGCGTTTTCGATCTTTTGTAACATTTTCTATAGCATCAAGTCTTATTCTCTTTTTTTGTACTTTGTTTTTTAGCCAGACAGCCGCCGCTCAAACCACCGCACTCAACATATCGGTGACACCTAAATTTCCAGGACCCTTCGAAACCGTAACAATTAACGTTGAGGATTTTTCTCGCGACCTTAATCGCACCAACATCATCTGGTCGGTTAATAATAAAATCGAAGAAAAGGGGATCGGTATAAAAACTCATCAAATTAAAACAGGAGCACTTGGTAGTACCTCTAACATATCAATAGATATGGGTGGAGCTGTTAAAAACATCACCATTCGACCAACCGCTACAGACCTTATTTGGCAGGCAGACACCTACACTCCACCGTTTTACCCTGGTAAAGCACTTCATAGCAACCAAGACCCAATTACTGTTGTCGCGGAGCCTTATTTTATTGACTCAAAAGGCGCACGACTCGATCCAAGCACTTTTGTATATCGATGGAAATTAAACGGTGAGGCTGATAGCGCGGCATCTGGGTATGGAAAAAGGATCTATAAAATTACTCCGTCGATTCTCATAAAACCAAACGATGTTTCTGTTGAAGTTACGACTTCTGACGAAACGTACAAATCCGGCGGATCTATTACAATCAACGACACACGACCTGAGATTCTTTTTTATGAAAAAAATCCAATTTACGGCATTAACTTCGGCAGGACACTGAATGATAAAGATTTTATTATGACGAACGACGAAACCACAATTGTCGGCGAACCATTCTTTTTCTCTAATGCACAAAAAAATACACAGAGTGGTCTCACATACACTTGGACTCAAAACGGCACAACCGTTCAACAAGAGGGCAATGAGCTCACCTTTAGAAAACCTGAGGATCAAAATGGGCGCGCACAAATTGGACTTGGAATTAAAAACCTTGAGCGCTTTATGCAATTCGCTACAGGTAATTTTTATGTACAATTTAACAACAATACAAATATCGCACCGGCAAGCCAACCGATTTTTTGATATATGAAAAAAACTTCCCAGATTTTTAAAATAGTTTCCGTAAGCCTCATGATTTTTGGTGGAATACTTCTCGCACAGCACGTATTTGCTGCACCAGTCCAATATGTGCCACTTGCACCGCTCCCCGGTATCGGAGAAGGGGGTACAGCCGCACCCAACCTCACCCAGTACCTGGTTTTGGTGTTTAAACTTGCTATTGGTCTTGCTGCGATGCTTGCGGTTGTCATGATCACCATAGGAGGTTTTGAATATATGACCTCTGAAACATTCAGCGGTAAGGGTGATGGTAAAAAAAGAATTGAAAATGCGATTTATGGCCTTCTTTTGGCAATTGCTTCTTGGTTAATTCTCTACACCATAAATCCAAAACTCACAGAATTTAATTTTAGTGTTGATGTACCAGCTTCACAGAGTAACAACGGACCACATTTATCGATATCCCTACCAAACAGACCAGACGATAGAATTCCGGAATATTATTACATTGTGATTTTATTCTATGGATATGACTATCAGGTAAACTATGGTCCTTTTGAGACACAGGCAGCATGCGAAGAAAGATTGGCGGAGGGTATAGAATCATTTAATTTGGGAAATTACGGCAACGTTGATCAATTCACATGTTCCTATTTCCACGGAAGTCTATGAGAATATTTAAAATCCTTATTTTTTTCATAATTATTTTAGCGGCGGGCATAGGAGTCTACTGGTTTTTTGATCGAGAACAAGCAGGTACAACTTCAGGTTCTGATTGCGGATTAAGTATTGGTGACCTTTTTCCATTTGGAAACAGTGGTAATCCAACAACAAATACACCAACACCAATCAATACCGGCACCTCAACTCCAACTAACCCAAGCATCCCAACTCCAACACCTCGCCTCTGGCAGATTTCAACCGATCCTCAAGCTGGAGCAATTACCTTTATTGCGAGTGGCACACCATATGTACGTTTTGTAGACAAAGCAACCGGCAATGTTTTTGAGAGCGGGTTCAGCATGACCGGTCTTAAAAGAATTACCAATACCACCATTCCAAAAGTACAAG
>JAHFLV010000016.1 GCA_023264565.1 Candidatus Zambryskiibacteriota bacterium | reverse complement strand
GGTACCACGACCTTGACTGACTTGCGAACCCGGTCCACCTTGGGCACCCGGAGTCACTTGAATTAAATTAGATCCAATAGATTGAATTCTTTCCTGAATCGAACCTTGAGCTCCTTGGCCAATTGAGATCATGGCGATAACCGAACCAATGCCAATAATGATACCGAGCATGGTCAAACTGGTTCGAACTTTGTTCGAAATAAGTGCGGAGTATGTTTCGTGGATAATGTCTGAAATATTCATAGCATTTTCTTTTTGTGGTTTTTCGAATCTTCAACGATCACACCGTCGCGAATAAAATAATTCGGTCGGCATGTTCGGCCACATCTGGTTCGTGAGTAATTAAAATTATCGTACGCCCAAAATCTTTATTCAGTTTTTGAAATGTTCCAAGCACAATCTGACCTGTTTTAGTGTCGAGATTTCCGGTTGGCTCGTCGGCGAGGATCAGTGAAGGATCGTTAACGAGCGCACGCGAGATAGCCACACGTTGGATCTGGCCACCTGAAAGCTGATTCGACAGATGATGAAAGTGGCTTTCATTCATACCGGCTGCAATAAGCGCCTTTATGGCTCGACTTTTTCTTTCTTCTTCGCTAACACCGGCATACACCAAAGGCAACATAGTATTTCGCAACACCGTCGTACGCGGCAACAAGTTGAACGACTGAAAAACAAAACCAATTTTTTCTTTTCGGATATCTGCCAACTCGTCATCAGTGAGTGTCGACACATCTTTTCCATCCAAAAAATATGTGCCACTTGTAGGTGTATCAAGTGCACCCAAAATATGCATCAATGTCGACTTTCCAGAGCCAGACGGTCCCATGATCGCCACAAATTCCCCATCTTCGACTGTAAAAGAAACGCCCTTAAGGGCTTGGAATTCCAAGTCACCACTTTTATATGTTTTTGTAACATTCTTGATTTCAATCATGATTGGGTGACTTTATCTCGCAACATTTGCGCGATTGAAACCACCGCCAGCGCCTGATGTTCGAGCCGCACCGCCACCAAACAAACTTGGAGCTTGCGCTGTGGTTGCCGTCGTGGCTGCTGCAGTAATAGTTCGCGACACATACTGCTCACCTTCTTGAAGTCCGGAAATAATCTCAACAGAATCATCACCAGTAAGTCCAACAACAACTGAAACCGACTGTGGCTGCACCGGCTCTGTTTGTGATTTTGGAACAAGTACAAAACTTCTGTTACCTTGAGTTTTTATGGCGCTTGCAGGGACAGTAAGTACGTTTTCTTTCATGTCGGTAACAATTGAAGCGCTGACTGTCATTCCTGGTTTGATTCGGTCATCGTCAGAATCAAATCCAATTTTCATGCTGTAGTTTACGACACCCTGAGTTACCGTACCGATCAAATCCACCTCAATAACTTCACCAGGAATTTCTAATCCATCGATAGCATCGAATGTCAGCGTAGCCTTTTGTCCGGTTTTTACTTTTGCAGCATCAATTTCATTTAAGGAAATTTCCGCAATTTTTTGTTTCGTAATCAAAGTTGCGATCGAAGTTCCGCTATTTACATTTTGACCCTTTTTACCATCAACCGACGCGATAATTCCATCGAATGGCGCTCGGACATAGTAATCTGCCAACGCTTCCTGCTTTTGTCGCAAGGAAAGTTCTTCTGAACGAAGTTCGAGATTTGTTGGACCATCTTGTAAATTCTTCAAATCAATCTGAGCTGTTTCCAAAGAACGTGTATCATTTAGAATTGCATTTTTTGATGAAGAAAGACTGGAGACAACAGAGTTCGCGGTTGATACTAAACCAGTGACCGTACTATATGCTTGGTCTGCTGTGGTATGAGAACTTCCAGCTTCATGATTTCGCAAAGACACCACCGCATCCTGTGTATCTTTCGCGGCCTGAGCGACAGCAATTGCCGCGGTGTAAGACTCAGAGACGATTGTTTCAAGTTCGGTGTTTGTTGTACTACTTGAAACAGCACGGTACTTTCGAACCAAATCTTTCAGGGTGTTGTTTGCAGAAAAATACGAACGCTCAGCTCTATCAATAGTATTTCTATCCGTACTACCAGCCCTTGAACGATTGGCTACGCTCAAATATCCACCATTGGTCAAAATGCCATTAACCCCAGAAAGTACGTCGGACATATCAGTAGAAGCAGAGGTTACTGACGCTCGGGCAGATACATATGCATCAGCCAAACTATCTTGTGCTTCATTCAAGGCGTTTTGTTTTGTTCGCAAATCATCGGGATCAACCGTCACCAAGTCCTCATATGAAAGTTTCGCGGTTTCAAGTTCGTACGCAGCATTTCCAGCATCAACCTGCGCAATAAGCGTTCCGGCTTTTACTTCTTGACCAACGGTCGCATTGAGATAGATCAAATCTCCAGAGGCCTTTGGGGCAAGATCAACTTGATTAGAAGAAGAGACCTGGCCGGTACCAGCCACAGAAACAACCACGTTGCCTTTGTGAACCTGCGCGAGAACATATTTGGTTTCTGTAGGAATAGCGGTGACTGAAGTATATGTTCCGTAACACATACTAATCAGCACGAGAAGAAAAAGCCCAGACATTTTTTTGTTCGTCAAAACCCATTTTTTTGTTTTTGTAAGGTATTTTTTCATTCTTTTTTTACGCGCTTGGTTAACTGAGCAATTATTTAGCGGTTAGCATGATAGTTATCGCGGAGATGGTACATTTCGAATGAGTTTTGCTTCAATCTGACCATTAGTGTTTGGGTTTCCAAGAACAACTACGAAATCCCCAACTTTGAGATCAGAAAGCTGAATAGTGTCGCGAAATTTGCGCACTTCAGTACTGGTCGAGACGACAACAGTCTTTTCGATATTATCTTTTTCTGAAATAACGAGCACTGGAGGCACGAGGCTTACTATTTCTCCGACTGCACCATGTCCATCAGGAAGCATGTGGTTGTCAGAAAATTCTTTCATAAATCCACCTTCTCGCGGACCCATAAAATTTCGACTAAAGTTGTCGCCAAACTGACCTGAAAAATGTGCTCGATGATACCCCGCAACCATGCCAGCTCTAAAAATTACCAAGACCAGGATGGCAATCCCTAGTCCGATGAGAACTCCTCTGACTGTTTTTGATTTGTGAATGTCTTTTAATTCCATGGCGGTATGTGATTACAAATGATTAAGTGATTTGATGTGGAAAAATTACGCGTTTACCATAAAACGTCGGGCATTGCTGAATGTATGCGCCGCTGACCAAATGAGACAACCGACAGCAGTCAAAAGCGCTACAATTCCGAAAATTGGCAATGATTCAACGAGCGAGAACGAAAGCTCTTTCCAGTAGGAAGTCGCGACACCGTCGCCAGAAAACACGAGCGACACATACTGATAGAACCCAGACTGCACGAACGTATTTGCAAGCGAAGTAGCAAACGAAATTGTTGCTACAAACGAAGCCAATGCGCCTACACCAAAAAACAAAGACTTCTGACGACGCAGTCTCTGTTCTTCTTTCTGAATTCGAAACAAAACCTTTTGCGAAAGGTCCTTCGGCAATTCAGCCTTTTGTATATATGTGAATAATTTCTGATAATCTCGGTCCATATCTATATATACGTATGAAAAATTGTTTTGGTGCAAAATGCAGAATCGAAACAGAAATTCTATATACCAGCTAGCTGTTTCCGGAGGAGCATCAGTGCCCTACGATACTGGCTTTTGACTGTATTCATGGGTTTTCCAACAATTTCAGCAATTTCTTCAAAGGTACATTCTTCACGATGGTACAACAACAGGATCACTTTTGAATCTACGGGGATTTTATCCAAAGCTCGCTCCAAATCTTTAACTAATTCTTTACGCATAAAAAGTTCATCCGCCAACGGCTCGGTGTCAGAAAGTGTTTCTGAAAATGTAGTTTCATCCGTATCGAGATCAGAAAACAAAACACTTTTTTTCTTTCGCAACCAGTCAAAAACAGTGTTTCTCGCAATAGTAAAAATCCATGTTTTAAAATTTCGCTCAAGGTTAAATTTTTTCAAATTTTTCCAGGCCTTTAAAAAGACTTCTTGCGTAAGGTCACTTGCCTCTTCTGCATTACGGCAAAAACCAAAGACAAATGTATATATTGGCTGTAAGTAACGGCCCACAAGCTCCTCAAAAGCCGTAACGTTGCCATTAAAATAATCTACAATAAGTTGTGAATCAGTCTGTGACATAAGAAAATACGATCATCGAAGACCGGTCTGAGATCACGTAGTATACAACTAAAAAACTATTTAGGTTTTGAACTTAGGAGCATATGCACATAGACACTTGCACGAGTGATTGGACCGAAGTAGCCCACTGCAGGAGTAATGTTTTGTGAAATTTGATATGTAATTACGGCTGCCTGAGTAAGCGGACCGAAAAAGCCAGTATTATTTCCCTGCTCAAGTAGACCCTGCGAGATCAGAAATTCTTGCAGAAACATGGCATCGAGACCACGTGAACCCACTGTAAGATTTGTTCCAAAAAAATGAACAGGCTGACTCATGTGAATTTGTGGCTGATTATTTGTCGAAGCAACTGGAGTTGTAGGATAACCACCACTCGCAATCCGGTGACGACGCACTGGCTGTTCAGTAACAACCACGGCTTCCTCATCTGTAGTAAACATATGCGCGGTTGATGTAGCGGAATTACCTGCCGCATCCACAGAAACAACAGCATAATAATACTGAGTGTCGGATGAAAGTCCGTCCAAAATCACAGAATGAGAGGTCACCAAACTTGGATCGAGCGTTGTCTGAGAACCATATGTATTTGTTAGTCCATAAATAACCCTAGAGGTTGCCGCTTCGTCTGTAGTCCAAGTAATAGTGGTTGAAGCGGTTGTCGGCGTACCAGAATCAATAGCAGAAATCACCGGCGCAACAGTATCGAGCTGCACTCCGGTAAAAATATGAGTACTTGCACCTGCTGCGGCAAGTTTTGTGCCGTCGGAAGAAGTGGTAACACTATGCCATTCTTGTTGTCCGGGGGTGTTTTGAGAAGAAAATGTGGCACCACTATCATCAGAAACATAGATGTAGTCTGAGCTAGTCTCTACAGGATCATACTTACTTGCGGCCACAAGCTTGGTACCGTCAGCAGATGAAGCGATTGATGTCCATTCTCTCTCGGTCGTATCGGCTGTCTGCGTCCAATGGATACCGCTATCAACAGAGGTGTAGATAAAATCAGCGTTTGGTGCGGCGGCGAGTTTTGTGCCGTTAGCCGAAGAGGCAATAGACTTCCAAGTAAGCCGAGGTGAATCATCTTGCTGTGTCCAGTTCACACCACTGTCTGTAGAGGTAAATATGGGGGTACTGTCACCACCAGCAGCGAGTTTTGTGCCGTCGGCAGATGACGAAACTGTATTCCAAGCTTGTACACCGCTATCAGTTTGTTGGGTCCAATGAACGCCACTATCGACAGAAGTGTATATATAATCTGGATTGAAACTGACAAGCATGTAATTGCTTGCGGCCACAAGCTTGGTACCGTCGGCAGATGAAGCGATTGATGTCCAGCCTCGCTGACCAGAAAGAGTTTGCTCAGTCCAGTTAGCACCACTGTCTGTAGAGGTATAAATATAGCCCTCAAGAACCACCGCAGCGAGTTTTGTGCCGTCGGCAGATGAAGCAACAGAAAACCAAGATTTGGTACCCGCGCCAAGGCGAGGAGTCCAATGTTCTCCACTATCACTTGAGGTATATATAGCACCACCGTTTTCTACCGCAACGAGTTTTGTGCCATCGGCAGATGATGCCATTGCGGTCCAATTGCGTATATCGGAATCTGCCTGTTCAGTCCAATCAAATGTTGGACTCGCAAAGGTTTTGTGGTCCGGCACACTGAAGACACTGACAAAAACCAGAAGCAAAAATATCACAATCAAAGAAGATCTTTTAAAAGACATAAACTTATTCTATAACAGCCCACACAATACACAACTACTATTTGTCAAAAGAATAGAGGTCCTTTCCATGAAACCCGACCGAAAGAAGTCCAAACATAAGACCAACATCTCTCACTCCAACCGCGTTGAGTCCAACATCGAGAACAATCATGAACATGTGGATACAGAGCAAGCCAGCAACAACCCGAATCTGAATGCCAACAGCAAGAAGAATCGCTAGGAGAATTTCGGCCGCACCATTCACAAGCACAAAGGTATTTGCAGTTATACCAGTTAGGTTTGTCACCCACAATGGAATAAACGAAAGCCATTCGGTGGTGTTTGTGAGCTGGTTCAGACCAAACCATACAAAAACCATGGCAAGTCCCAACCGAACAACCACAGGCGCAAAACGTTTCAAACCCAACATGTCGTCGTTTTCCATCGTCGAAGTTTTTTGTTCCATACTTTATTTTTTTATTATTTCAATACACCAATCTTAAAAGATGCGAGTTCAGCTTCTGGTCGACGCTCACCACCGTGTTGATCGTTAAAAGCAGAAGATCCATCCTTACCACACAGACTCAAAATTGCCCGAGAACCGCCTGGATGCTTTAAAATCCACGCCGTAACGTCATATACCCCACCATTAATACTTGTCCAACAACTTGCTTGAGAATTATGTGTGGCGACCTGTGCTGAGCTATAGGTAGTGGTGGCGGTACGGTCAGGGTTTTGTGTTGGACTGCTTACAACATACGTTTTTTGAGAATTTTGAATTAACACAACTGCGACAACAATGAGGACAACTACTCCGCCAATAATGAAAGGAAGAAATTTATTTTTATTCATAGAAATTGTATTACTGCTAACCCCTACCCATGATTATCCAAACGTAAAAGTGTACATTCGAACCTTACCACTTTTTACTTTCAATTCAAGCGTATGGTCACCACGGGTTGCATTCTTAATGACTTTATACAACCGACTTTCTTCAATCTTCAAAAGACTGCCCGACTGCACATCTTGACCAGAAACATCCGTGACCAACTTACCATCCTGAATAACCTCAATCTCAGCCGAAGCATCTGATTCGGCCACAATATAGACTTCTTTTGCATTGTATTTATATATAATACTCGCATCTGAAACAGACTCGGCATATTCATTTTTAAAGTTCCAAGTACCACCAAGATACAGCGCGTCGTTTTTGAAATCACTTGGCAGATAGAACTTTTGTTGACCAACACTGCCCGAAATTCCATTTGCCAACAAACCATTTCTTTGTGCACCAAAATATGTTTCTGGACTGCTTGCTTGCACAGATTGATCTGGAATATTTTTTGAAACAAGTGCATCACCGGATTTTGGCATATTTTCTGCCATACCTAAAACCTTTGTGCGTTGTGCCAACAATTCTTGAATTTTTGCTTCAGTCTCAGCGTACTGACCTTCCCCAACAACATCAAAAACAATATTTCCATAAATATCGATAAGATATTTTCTTGGCCAGTAGAGATTTCCGTAGGCATTCCATGTTCCATAATCATTATCGAGCACAACCGGGTGTGTAATTCCGAATTTTTTCATTGCCTCCCGCACATTGTTAATATCTTTTTCAAAAGCAAATTCTGGAGTGTGGATACCAACGATCTCCAATCCCTGATTCTTATATTTGTCATACCATGCGTCTAAATACGGAAAGGTTCGCTGACAGTTAATGCAGCTATACGTTAAGAAATCAATCAATATGACTTTTTTTCCAACCAAACTTCCAAGAGTAAACGGTTCTGAATTTACAAAACCAGAAGGGTTTACGATTTCTTTATACTGATTCGCCACAACAGGCCCGGAGGTTTTTTTGGAATCTCTTGGCTGATTTTTTATTGCAGGAGTAGTCGTTTTGTCGCCACTTATGTCGGGTACACTATTTTGAAAATCAGTAAGCTCATCGGTTGTTGCTATGTTTTGAACAATCTGTGAATTTTGTCTATCCTTCAACAATTTTTGCTCAATTTTTGTAATATCAAAAAAACCACTATTTAAAATTGCGGCTTCGAGTTTTTTCTCATAGCCAGTGGCAATCATGAGACCGAGAAGTATAAAGAGAATACCTAAACACTTTTTAAGCCAACTATCTGGGTCAGATAACGTTGAGAGTTTACTAGCAAATCGTTCACCGAGAATTGCTACGAGCAACAGAACCACTGATAAACCTATAGTGTACGAAAGAAGATAAACGGTACCAAGAAAAAAACTTGCTGGCAGCACGGACGCCAAAATAACAAAATATGTCGGTGAGCATGTAGAAAAAACTGGACCTAACGCCATACCAATAATCACATCTCCCACAAAACCCTTTCGCTTATACCCAACACCAACTAATTTATTACTATCTCCTGACAGAATCGCCATTCCCGGAATATTTGCCCACAATGCTGGGAAGACAAGTGTTAAGCCAAAAATAATTAAAATTCCTCCGGAGATATATGCCCATACTTCTTGTGGAACTGAGATAAAGGCCGTAGAGAATTTTAAAACATAGGTGAAAAAAATAATTGAAACTGCCAACGAACCCACAACCGTATATGGAGTAGCCTTACTTCGTCCCGACACTGATGAACCAATAATAACAGGCAGAAGTGGCAGCACACATGGCGCCAATACAGTCAGAACACCAGCAATAAAAGAAATGAGAAGAAATGTGTGCATTTTTTATTTTTTAACCTGAAAATTAAATACGTAATCTTTACTGTTTATCTCACCACCAGATTTCTTTACAGGTAGTACGCTCATGAGCGTAATTTCTTCTGTGGAACTTTTCGCTGGTTTCGCAAGTGTAAATATGTACGTTGCTTTTCCTAAACTGCTTTCAAGTGTCGCTTCTACTTTCACCGTGCCCGCTTGGATACAGACTACGTCTACCGGACAACGGCTATCTTCAATAATTTTTGTCGGTAAAATTTTTACACCAAGTATGGTAGCACTTTGTCCAAGGCGAACTCGGACTTGTTCAGTGCCACTATAGTGGACCGGGGTTGTAGTGGAAGTTGTCGGCATGTCGGTTTGATGTGCATATTGCTGTCTAAGTAAGTAATCGGTCACTTTTGGCAGCCACATGTTTTGGGTACACAAAAGCGCTACTCCAGCGAGTATAAGAATTAATAGGAAAATATTAAGAAATGTAATAAACGGCGTTGGGTGATAGTCACCGTGTTTCCAGTTGAATGTCATGTGGCAATTATGACATATAAATCTTTGTCCTCTTAAGCTTCAAAAGCGTGACTGCAAAGCTGAAGTTTTCAGTTAGTACTCGTATATATGTACCAGAAGATACTCGCAATCGAACCTCGAATACCGAAAAAATCTGTTCGTTTGTTTTTTGAATCCCTTCATATTGCATAAAAAACTTTTGCCAATTTTTAAGAATTTCTTCTTGTCTAAAATCACCATGTACTTTGCCGATAGATTCAAAAATATATTTTTTAAGCTCATCAGAAGTTTGCGAGCTAATATTCAAGAGTTCTAGTTCCCGTATTTCAATATTTTTGACCGGTCTTTCAACATCCAAATTCCCTGCCTTAAAATGATCAAAAAGCTTTATGCCATTTACCGTAAATGCCGAAAACCAAGGCACTTTTTGTGTCTTGATTGCCAGAATTTTCTGAAGGTCTCTCTGAATCTGTTCGAGGGTAACTGATTGTGCCACGCCCCCTTCCTGTACCAAACCCAACGCATCGCCAGTATCGGTCTTTACACCAACCAAAAAAGTAGCGACATATTCTTTATCGAGACCAAGAAATTTTTTCCTATTCTCGGGAGCATTCTCTGTATCACCAACCAAAATAAGCATTACCCCTTCTGCCATTGGGTCGAGCCGACCAGCATACGAAAGTGTTGCGTGAGCAAATTCTGGTTTTTCTGTGCGGACCCGCTCCAAAAGCTCGAGCGGCGTTTCGCCAACTTTTTTATGTTCTAAAATCATGATGGCGAAAATTCAGTGTATCCTATTTGCCTGCTGCCGCTTGTTCGAGTTCAGCAATATTGAGTCGTTTCATTTTAAGCATTGCCTGCATGACGCGACCCGCTGCTGCTTTGTCAGAGTTTTTGAGAAGTTTTTGCAATGCGCTCGGCACAATTTGCCATGAAAGTCCGAACTGATCTTTAACCCAACCACATTGTTCTGACTCGGGATGTGCAGAAAGTTTTGAGGTGAAATAATCGAGCTCTTCTTGATCCTTGCATTCAATCGAAAATGAAACAGCTTCTGTAAACTTAAACATCGGTCCGCCATTTATACCAACAAATTTCATTCCATGGATTTCAAACTCCGCAGTCAAGACAGATCGCTCAGGCATTCCAGACACCTCAGAACCAGCTTTGTCGTAATAAGAAACCTCGCCCATTTTTGAATCCTTGAAAACTGAAACGTAATATTTTGCCGCTTCTTCAGCCTGTGTATCGAACCATAGATTTGGAGTGATTTTTTGCATATTTTGAAAGTTATCTAATTTTTTTGATGAAATTGATATGAAAGCTCATTGTACTCTCTCGTATTATACAGCTTGATACCTGATTCATGCCATAGAGCGAGGTACGAAATACCGTTGTCGAGCGCTAAGCGGCTGCAAACCGTGCAGTATGGTTCGCCAGATTTTAAAATGTTACCTTCACCGTCAACTCGAGTGAAATATAGAATAGATCCATTCAGATTTTGCGTGTCATTTTTTTGTTTTAGAGCAGAAATAATTGCTCGCCATTCTGCATGCACGCAACACGTTCGGTCAGACTTTGGTTTTGCGGATGTAATTAAATTAAGTTCACACTTTCGATTTGACTCACCATTTTTATCTAAAACAAGACCACCAGCCGGACTACTAAATCCCCGGCCAATAATTTCTCCATTGAGAACGACAACTGCACCACATTTGTCGCGCAGACATTCGGCCTTTTGAGCTTCGACGCCTGCTTCTTTAAAATAGTCTTCGTGGGACATTGTAGTGAACACTCATTAAAATTCCTTCTTTTCACCAACAACCATCACCCAGATATTTACATGAAGTACGTGTGGCAAAACCAAACAGTAAAAAAGTAACACGGGTCCTACTGAACAAGCGTAATGATCTCAAGAATTTTTGAGCGGGTTATAGGACCAACATATCCAACAGCTGGACTTATACTATGACTTTTCTGGAAATTAATTACTCCCAAACGAGTTTCGTCATCGAATAACCCCGTTAGTCCAGACTTTGGTAAAAGACCCCGGGCAGAAAGGAATGTCTGGAGTGTTTTTATGTCGTCTCCCTGATTCCCAAATTCTAGATCGTGAGAAAAGGTCTTGGAAATATCAGCCGATGTTACTGTAGTATTTTCAAAAATTGGACTTCTAAAAACAGATTGGACGGTTGGCAGATTCGGCAATGCATCGATAACCGCAGAATCAACAACCCCGGTCACGGGCAAGTTTAGCCGCGACTGAAGTCTTTCAATTGCCGCTTGCGTAAGCGGTCCAAAATAATCACTCACGATTCCTTCAGGGTACAGAGTCGCATCAGTCGCTAATACTTTTTGAATCTTTCCAATATCACTGTTTGTTTCGCCAAGCTTCAGATCTTTAGTGGTGGCACTTAAAGATTTTGCAATAGTAACCAGCGTGACTTCAACAGGATGGTACCCAACGCTACCAACATTTTTTTTAGATGAGGAACTTGTGGTGCTAGTCGCGACGGGGGTCGATTCAACGCTGGCCGTTTTGGTAAAGACAACATTTGAAATCGCGGAAAAATTACCACTTGGATCCGCGGATTTGATAGCAAAGTAATATATCGTGGCGGGGCTTAGGCCGGTGACTTCATATATATGTTTTGTGCCAGTTGTTTCTATTGGATCAATTCGCAACTCAACCAGAGTAACTCGAGTTGTGTCATAAAATGAATCTTCGTCGATCGATTCCTGAGCAGAATCAAGATGATACACACTCACACCATTTTCATCATTTGGCACATTCCATGAAAGTTCAATTGAATCTGAAGTTACAGTATCAATTTCAAGTGTTGTGATTGCCTCTGGGGCTTCTGAGTCGATACTTTCATCTGGGGACGTTGAAAATGTATAGTCATCGGAAATCGATTCATCGCCAAGAGAGTTTACTGTATGCACGCGATAATGATACAGAGTGTTTGGCTGAAGCTCGATTAAATCCACCGAGTGACTCGTTGTAAGAGTTTCATCAACATTCGTTGCAGATCCATACCGATCACCCTCTCCATACTCAACCTGACTTGTAGACTCTATGTCAGTCGTCCACGTAATGGTTGCCGTACTGACACCCACGGAAGCAGAAACATCACTGATAATTGGCGCGCTGGATTCATCGGCGAACACAGTCGCGATCGTAGCCAAAATAACAGCACACACACAGACAACAATAACATCTTTGGAAAAAGTTCTCATGGAGTTAATTATACCCTGCAAAAATTATTATTCCCTGAGTTTATACACCTTTGCTGCCAGACTTGGAATCGAACCAAGATAAAGAGATCCAAAGTCTCTTGTCCTACCTTTAGACGATCTGGCAATACCGGCCATTCTAAGCCAAAAACGGCATAAACGAAAGGCGTGGTGCTACAGCAGGCACACAGAAAGCTTTGATATTTTAGAGAAAAAGGAATACGATTTATTGAGAAAGAACACCCTCACCTAGGAGCATGTATGGAGACGCTTCGCATCCTGATCGTGATTGATCTGATCGGCTTCATCCTGATGATGATTTTAGCCCTCTATTGGAAAATTATTGTCCGTAAAAACATATTCAAACGCACGGCCTTCCTGTTGATTTGGCCCATCTCATTCCCGATCTACACCTTCCGAATCTTGCGGGCCGTAGGACAAATACAAACTGAGCATGATGAAAATATGTACGACTACGACTGACCCCCGCCCGATCTTCCGCTGGTACTTTGTAGTGTCAGCGGTTTTCATTTATTTAGAAAAATTTTTTTATTTTTTTACAGAACATAAAAGAAACCAGCGCCGAGGGGCGCTGGTGGAATGTTGTTTGGAACATATATTAACTTGCATTTTTCTTAACCGTCTTCGGCAAGGTGTCCTGGATTCGCCCAGTGATCGTGAGCAGATACTCGACCACCTGGTCAATACCCTCCACCATACCAGTCTTTTCCTTGTTATCAAGAGCGTTGATCAGAGTTGTCAGCTCAGTAGAGGGCATGTCGATGTAGATACCGACCCGAGCCTTGATCTCATCGAGAAGCGTCTGAAGTGGCCTTATCTGCCTTTTTGGACCACGCTTGTTACCCTCTCCAAGCCGGTGCCCACCATCTCGAGCGACCCGCACGATAAGTCGGCGGGCCTCAGCCAAGCCCATCTGCGTTTCAACAATACGCGTACCAAGTTGAACTTGTTTATCGTTTGGCAAAGAAGTAAGCATCTGTGCCAGGGAGAAAGTGAGCGGCTTACGCTTCTCACCCTCGGTACTGTCGTCACCGTCGTCAACAAGCAGGTCTTGAACTTTCGGGTCGAGCTTGAGTAGGCTCAGATGTTGGCAAACCCAACCTTCTGACTTACCAGTCATCGCAGCCATTTCTGACAGCGTCTTTCCTCGATTCCGGAGTCGCTCGAGTCCGTGAGCAATTTCCATCAGGTCATGTGGTTCACCTCCAAAGTTGGCGATAAAAGAATCAACATACTGATCGTCGACAGTTGTCGGTCGAGGCTGAACCTCAGCCCGAAATCTGCAACCAGCAACACGACACGCCAAGAGACGGCGTTCGCCATCAATGAGCTCAGCATCGTAGTTCGAGTCGTCTGTGACCAAAAACACGATGCCGGCCCTTTTCTGTCCACTTACCTTGATGCTTCCCGCGAGTTTTTCGATGTTCCGAAAACGCTTCCGAGGTTGGTCTGGAAACCGCCTCACACGATTTGCGTCGAATTCCTGCACCACCCTGGTTTTATTCGTCACTGGAAACTCCTCTCAAATAGACATTCTGAATTCAGGAACGATTCTGGGTCAAATAATACTCCTCTCGATAGAGATTACAAATTTTATTTTCCCACCTGAGCAATCTTCATCAGAGCCATTTCGAGCGGAAGTTCTGGAATAAACACCTTACCAATCAGCTGGCTAGCTTTCAAAATTTCTGTCAGAGCATCGAATGAAAGTTTTTTGCCGCCAAGGGAAGCACCTGAAGCGAGTCCATTCAAATATGCAAAATCTTCACCGGACACTCGTTCTTCGATTACCTTTTTCATTTCTGGAGCATTACTCAAAAGCAAAATGAATCGCATTTTTTCCAAAACCAATTTTGCAAATACATTCATATCGATATTGTCCTCAGCTGCTTTGTGAAGCGCCGCAATTCCCTTTTCAATATTTCCTTCAGCAATTCCATCAATAAAAGAATTCACGAGCGTGGCGCGAGGTGCACCAGTGACAATTTCAACTTCAGCCCGAGAAATCTTTTTGTCAGCAGAAGCAGCAATTACCTTTTGCAAAATACCGTGCATGTCGCGGAAAGAACCGTCGCCCAACATCGCTACCAAATCCGCCGCCGATGCCTCGAGCGTAAAACCTTCTTTTTTTGCTACTCCAATTGCGAGCTCACGTAAAATCGCTTGATTTGGTTTTTTAAACGTAAAAGTCTGGCAACGCGATACAACAGTTTCGGGCAACTTTTCGG
>JAHFLV010000043.1 GCA_023264565.1 Candidatus Zambryskiibacteriota bacterium | reverse complement strand
CGCGGGATACCAACCATAGCCATATTGTTTTGCCTTGAACCAGATTTTTTTAGTCATTGTATATATGAGCAAGTAATACACCAAGTATATCAAAAGAAAAACCGCCAAACCCGTTTGGGAATGGCGGTCGAATTTTTTGTGAACGCACATTAAACATATTGTGCGATCAAGAACAGATGTGGACCACTCACGATCACCGACGCCGGCGAGCCGCAGCGAGACCACCGAGGCCGAGAAGGGCCAAGGATGCTGGCGCGGGAACGACGTTGACGAACATGGTCATGGACGCCGTGTCGACACCCTCAACCGCGGTGAGCGTGAAGGAGTACGTACCCTGGACGTTCATGTCGAAGGTCGGGACGAACCAGGGCGCAAAAACGTAGTTCTGCGAATCCTGGATGTAGAAGAACGGATCCTGAGAGTCACCTCCTGGGAACGGCGTGCTGCCGGTGACATTGTCGTTGTTGGCAACCTTCATATCGAAGAAAGGCGCCGAGACGGTGTTGCCGGCGGGACTGGTGATGGTCATCGTCAGACTGTCGAGATTCTGAACACCGCCAGAGTAGTAGATGTGGTAGTCGAAGTTCGCGTTGAAACGAGCGGCATTCGATACGGGGGCACCATTCTGACCCGCGATCTGCGGACCGGTCGGTACCGTGTAGGTATTGCCGGTGAGCGGCACATCCAGGGCCGACTGACGGAAGATCGAGCGCTGATAGAGCTCAAGGGTACCGCCACCGAACGAGTTGTTCGTGAGGCCGATGAAGTTGCCGGTGGGTTGACCCGAACCGACATGCCACGAGGGCAGGTCGACCCCGGCCGCCTGCGACGAGGACGTCGCAACCGACACGAGAGCCAAACCACACACCGCGACCAGACCGAGAACCGAACGATTGATGCGATTGAACATGTGTCTCTCCGCTAACGGGCGTTAACCCGTTGCTTGTGAATGGAAACCAACTGACTGGGGACAAAAAAACCTCCGCACACGCGAAAGGTCACTCTGACCGAACACTATCGTTTTTCCTTGTTCTATCGACTCCTTATATAGCGATACGTTGTAGTATCCACAGTTAAAACATGAAGAACATCCAGGTTTATATATAACACATTATTTAAACTCTTGCAAACGAGGATAACCCGGATTATTTTTTCTTGAAGATCATCACGCCCCCGTTCGCATCGAGAACCAGTGTCAAATTTCCACTTGTGTCGACCGTATAGCGTCGAACATTCGAAATCATGTTGTCATAGACTTCTTCTTGAGAACCTTCGCAATACATGAGAGTGCTTGAAAGTGGGCCAAACGTCATGACGCCATCTGAACCGATTTGGTATGGACCTGCAATGTTGTTGCAATCTGTTTTTCCGACGAGTCGGCCATCAGCCAAAAATTGAAGCGTAAATACGCCAGGTTTGTTTGGAACAACTTCTGAACTACCCGAACCAGTCGCGCTCGCATTTAGTACAGTTTTTTGCCAAACAAATGTATTACCTTTAATCAGCGAAGGATTGCCTGGTGGTGTACTCCCAGCTGGAAGTTTTGGTTTTGGAGTTTCCTCAGGTTGATCTGTGTTCGTACTGCCGTGAAAAATCGCTTTCCCTTTTTGATAAATCACCACATCGTTTCCTTTATTCCAAAGAACTATGCTTTCATCAGCATTTGCGTATCGAGCTCCGGAAGCAGAAATCACCTGCGGTAATGTCATGGTACCAAGATCATCCTCTGAAAAAGTTACTGACGAATCGCCAAATGTCGCATCGACACTTGATGTCGGACCGAAGAATGTAACAGAGTTGATTGGTGTTGCAGGATTTTCCACTGTGTGTGGCCGAGGTTTTGTAAACATGGACACAACCATAAGCATGAGTACAAGAACAACGATCGCGATCAAACTTAAGACGTTTTTATTTTTCATGTACACAGTATAACAAAAGAAGTTATGGGCCACACATCAACCGCAAATCACCGCGATCGCATCAGCAACAGCGTCTTCGAAATGACCTTCTTGATTTTGAATAGTGGCGTCAAACATTGACGCTAGTGTGAGCTCATGAGCAACCGTATCCATTCGTTTCTGCAATTCTTCTTTTGAAGTTTCCTTTCTTTCGGTCAGAAGTCTTCGATGAATGTCTTCAATCGAACCCGGATGAATAAATACCACCAGCACATCTTTGATTTTATTTTTCAGAGTTTGGGCACCTTGCACGTCGATGATAGCAAATACGTAGTCGTATTTTGCACGAAAATCATCGAGTACTTTCCGAGATGAACCATACAAATTCCCATACACATCGGCATATTCAAAAAACTCATCGGCAGCAATTCCCTTTTCGAATTCTTCTCGACTGACAAAAAAATAATCATTGGTTTCACCTGGTCGCGGTGGACGAGTGGTGGTAGTAATAAGCCTCGCGGAGTTTGGAATTTTTTCAAGAAGTGTCGTGACGAGTTTTGTTTTTCCTGAAGCAGATGGGCCCACAATCACAATAAATTTTCCCTTCGGTTTTCCTAATTTTTTTTCCATAGAGATTTTTATACTAGCATTTACAAAAAGATTTTGGATATGATACGCTGCGGATAGAAAAGTTCAGAATTTCAGAAACAACAACTCGTCAACACGAAGGGAGACGACGTATGTCCACGCTTGAAGGATTGGAAGGAACGATCGGCCATCTCATACAAGGAAACGGCCGCGCGCAAATCATTCTGCTCGGCAAAAAGACAACAGGCAATCATCACATCGGCCTATACATCGGGGCTGGTGGCAAGATGGAGCCCGAAGATTCCTCATCACCACTTGCGTGCGTAGCGAGAGAACACAGAGAAGAACTCGGCATTGTGATCGACCAGAACTCCACAGTTCATTTTGCAACCGTGGATTACTACCATCCGCGTAATGGTGGACACGAGTTGAAATTCCGCGTGCACTACTTCAACATCTTTCGGTGGACCGGAATTCCCCGACCGCTCGAGGGCTTCAGTGAAGTCGGTTGGTTTCCCACAGACGGCCTTCCGTACGGGGAAATGCCGGCCGATCTTGCACACTGGCTTCCAAAAGCCTTTGAAGAGCAGCGGGGTCAGAAACGCTTCATCCGCGTTGAGGTCTACTACGAAGATGTGAACCTCACACGTGTCGAGAACATGAGTATTGGTTTTGAACCGGCAATTGAGGTAGTTGGAGCACAAACAACATAGTGCGACACAAGAGGGCCATGGGGCCCTTTTTTATTTTTGACAATATAAAAGAAAATTCCGCAAAAGTTACTGCGCCGCTTGATATCTAAGTGAAACAACTCCGTTTTTGAATGGCTTTGCTTCAAGTAAATCCAAATTTGTTTGTTTCACGTCTTTAAAAAGAGATTTTCCTGCACCTAAAATAATTGGCACGACCATCAGATTGTATTCGTCGATTAGACCAAGATTCGCAAGTTGTTGCACCACACTGCCGCTACCAAGAATCGTAATGTCTTCCCATTCTTTGAGTTTTTTGATCGCCTCGGGTTTGATGTCATTCATGAGACGAATGTTTTTCCAATGCGGACCTTCTTGAATATCTGCGTCGGTCAAAGTTTTGGAAAAAACTATTTTCGGGCTGTTGTTCATAACTTCAGCCATGTGCGGATCATTTTTGATTGCTTCCGGGGTCGGCCAGTAGCTTTTCATCATTTCGTATGTCGTATGACCAAAAATGAGCGTGCTGCTGCCCTGAGACTGACTGTGCGTATAGACATCGTAGTCAGGATCTTTTTTAATTTCCTTAAACCAATCAATCTCGCCTTTTGGACCAGCAAAATATCC
>JAHFLV010000042.1 GCA_023264565.1 Candidatus Zambryskiibacteriota bacterium | reverse complement strand
AGGAGAACTTCGACAGACAAGTGAAGGAGCAGGAAGCTATCGGTAACGCCGCAGGTGTCAAAGAACTCGCGATGGCGTACGAAGCTCACCCAATTGGTGCCGCACACGTCAGCAGGCAGCTAGTTAGTGAAAACCTGGGCAAGGGAAACCTCACCGTTCTTGGTTCCGGTGCCATGACCCTCATTGATCCGGATGCAAAGATTCGTGGTGGTCGAAAGGCATTACCAGCACCATCTGGGCCCACGGTCCCTACCCCACCACCCACACCACCAGCTCCAAAACCTACAGGAACTCCGTGATTTGTTTCAAAAACCAGGGCCAGCTCGTAATAAGCTGGCCCTTTTCTTTTAATTGACAAAACTATATTTTGTGATACTATTTACCGCAGAATATTCGTTCATTTACACCGAAACAAGATCGCAGAACACACGAACAAGGAGAGTTACATGAGCATTCCGTTTTTGTTTGGATTGGCCATAGGAGTACTTGTACTTCTGGTGAGCCTGACCGTAGGAATCGTCTACGCTGTCAAACACAAGAAACTGCTAAAACGGGTTTTCAAAAGAAAACTTAGTCAAAGCAAAACCAGAGTCAGAATGGCTTGGGACTGGTTTCAAAACCGGTCCCAAAAAGCCAGGCGCGTGATTGCAGCATGTCTGCTTCTCATCGCCCTTGGTATCGGCATCTTCATTCTCTATCAGGCTGTTCCGTGGCAATCACTTCGCTGGACGAACCTCAACTTTGCCAGCGAAGTTGCGAAGACAACCGAAACGACCCCACCTGCAATTGCAACAGCAACCACAACCGAAACTTCCTACACAGTTCTCTGGTGGCTCTTAGGTGCATGCGGCGTGGTTGGTTTCATCTTCAGTGTTCTCTTTATTCTCTACAAAAAGAATAACCCGAAGAAACGATCAACTCGCGGACCAACTCCAACAACATCAGACGATGACGAAGCCCCGTGGCCGGTACGCATCAAAAATCGCATACAGGCCTTCAGAGACAGCACATTGCTGTATCCTGTTCTTGTCACTGTGGGATGGTTTATGGCTATGGCCGCACTCAAAATCTTCAGTGACGAGATGCGAGCCTTTGGTTGGCCTGGCAGGGATATGTCGGCCTGGGAGTGGCTGCGTGCAGAACACAACAAGCTGATCTGGATCACTCCGTTTGTTCTTCTTGTGGGCATACTGTTCGTGCTTTCGAAAAACAAGCTCGTTCGGTCGCCCGGCTACTTGATCTTCTTGATTATCGGGCTCGTTTGGGTGTCTGCCCTCTGGACAGGAACCAGAGATTCAAACTTGGCAGAAACCACAACTGCATACATCACTTCTTACAGTGACCAGTACGCAGCGGAAAAAGCCGAGAAGGAGCGCAAGAAAAAAGAAGCGGAGATGGCCTACAACTTCCGCCAACAAGAGGAGTTCAACGCACCAGTAAACGACTGGTCGCAAGCAGTAGTCCCCAACGGTTGGCATTGTGACGTCATGGTCCAAAAAGAGGTTGAGGTCTGGGTCACCTATAACAATGGTAAACCAGCAAGCTTCTTCTATGACGAACCCCACAAGCACACCGACTACGGAGACGATCGACTAATCTCTGGCATCCGGTTTCGTGGAGTTCACGAGCCAGCGCCGGTCAAAGTGTCGTTCCGGCGTTACTAGTTTCAACACAACCCCAAAGGAGCCCCGCGGCTCCTTTTTTTATATCCAAATTTCAAGACATGTAGTGATTCGCACTAAAGCAAAAAACACAAAACCCGCGTGAAGCGGGTTTTGATAAGAGACTTTTGAATTTCTTTTAGATCTATTTAATTTAGAGCGAAGGAGCAATGTATGCTGGCGCATCGAGACCAAACGTGGCAAGGATAACTCTGATGATTCCATACACCGCAACCATAATGCACATACCGAGGATTCCGTAAATCATGTTGTTTTTACCCTTTTCAAGATCACCTTCACCATTGCCGGTTTTGTAGATAAATTCTGCCAAACCCCAAAAGAAAACGAGGAGTGCTACCACAAACATCAGAATAATGAGCGGGTTGAGAATGTACTCATTTACCCTATTCAAAAATGAACTTATGTTTGTTTGCATGCTATTGCTTTAACTCCACAAAGTTCAGAGAAACTACGGTCGGATGTTAACGCCTGGAATCTGCTGATTGCCTGGATTGTCAGTGGTGATATTGAGCGCATCGCCGATAAATCCAACGAGACCCCAAACTGCAACGATAACGAAAAGCGCTACGATACCATAAATCATTCGGCTCTTACCTTCTTTCTGTGCGTCTGAGTCGTCTGAATGAAGAATGAATTGTGCCAAGCCGTAGAAGAAGTACAAAAGTGCGAGAGCCGCAACGATTGGAATACAGATGTTAATAATTCGACCAACTGAGGTAACAATGTCTGAAACGTTTTCCAACCGAGCAAAAGCGAAAGCCGGAGTGAAAAACAGACCTGCGATAATAACTTTTTTCATTTATTTTTATAACAAACTAATAAATATCGTGTAATCTACTCGTTTTTCATAGTACCACTCGAATCCTCACCCCACAACATGACTGTTCACAAATTTAAACACATGCACTCATGTAGTTATAATATAAATATCTTCGATTCCGAAAGCCTTTTGAATAAAAACGACAATACCCCAAATAGCCACAATAATAAAAAGCGAAACTATTCCCCACTTCATAATATTTTTACCCTCCTCAACATCTTCGCCGGAATGCAAAATTGACTGGGCAAGTCCCCAGAAGAAAAAGAGAAGCGCGCATGCGGCAGAAATCGGAATCAAAAGGTTCACAAGTCGGCCAACCTCCACCAGAAGTCCTTTTATACCTCCAGCCCGCTGTGCATGAGCCCACAGTGGAAGAAAAGCCACGGCAGTAGTAATTACAAATTTTTTATACAGCTTCATCATGTTGGTAACAGGTGTAATGACGGTAATGAGATTCCAAAAATATCGTTAGTAAGAAAAAGAACAATTCCCCATACGGAAACCATAACAAAAAGTGAAATAATTCCCCACTTCATAAGTTCCTTTCCGGTTTCATGCGACTTATCGTCACCAGCATGCAAAATAAATTTTGCCAAACCCCAAAAGAATACCAGGAGTGCAATTGCCGCAACAATTGGTATCGCGGTTGTAACAAGGTCGAGAGCCAAACATACAAACCCACCGAAATCTCGTGGTGGACCACCATATCCGCAAGACGCAGCAAAAAGTGGTGACGGTATTAATGCCGCAAGAATTGCCAATGTTCCTGTTAAAAAATAATTTTTCATATATTAAGGTAATCGAGGACCGACAAAACACTGTGGCAAACTTGGTGCAAGCTGACAAAGTGTGCCGTTAATAGCGGCAGCAATTGCTACTGAACCAAGAAGAATCGCCGAACCAATAACAACGTATTTAAAAATATGTTTTGCATCGTCGATCTGGCCAGTATCACCGCGTGCGGTCACAAAAAGAAAACCTGAGTAGATAATCATAAACACAATAATGACCGAGCCAATTGGTAGCACAATGTTATTCAAAATTACTGTAACAAAATCTCCAAGACTATTAACGGTGCCACCAAGGGGGTTTGGTAAGGTAACCGAACCACCGCTGTGGGTGGAGCCATCAGCGAAAGTTAGAACCGGCAACAAAAATAACGCAGCGAGCACAAGGAGATGTTTTATGTATTTCATGTACATGTATTGTAACAAATTTTAATTAAACAATTTAAACAATAGCTCTCGGTCCGGGAGTAAATTCTTGCGCCGCTGGCACTTCATTAGTACCAAGCAAATCATTGAACTGACTTTTA
>JAHFLV010000041.1 GCA_023264565.1 Candidatus Zambryskiibacteriota bacterium | reverse complement strand
AGCACTTCTCAGTAACATTTCTCCGAAAGCAGCAGCGACTCTTCTTTCTGGTGCAGAATCATTCAGACTTTCTATGCGTTCATACCACCGAGTCTGGCGTGTCGCACGTACAATCGCGGACCTCGATCAAGCAAAAGAAATTTCTGAGTCGCACGTGCTCGAAGCCTTTCAGTTTAGAAGAAAAAGCACCGAGTAAAAAACCGGCAGCTGAGCCGGTTTTTTGTTTATTTCTAGAATGGATTCTTTGCTCCTCGAACTTCGAAATGAAGATGCGGACCAGTTGAGCGACCCGTGCTACCACTGTAGCCGATAAGCTGACCTTGGCTCACGCTCACACCTTGTCCAACAACCGTACTGGTCAAATGAGCATAGAGAGTCTGGGTACCGTTTGGATGAGCAATAACGATGTAATTACCGTAACCACCGTTGTAACCACCGTTGCTCTTGCTGACGATGACACGTCCTGCGGCAGAAGCGACAATCTTGGTACCGAGCGGCACCGCGAGATCAACCGCATTGTTTCCATGAATACCCTGAGTCTTTCGGTATGGACCAACGATTGGTTTTGCAAAGTATCCAGCAGTGCTTGGTTTTGGGGTGGAAGAAGTAGCAGGTTTACCTGAAGAAGCAGAGGCTGTTGCGTCACCGTCTGGAATGATGATTTTGTCTCCTACAGTGAGCTTGTCGTCTGCATGAAGGTTGTTAAACGCAAGAACTTCTTCCAAATCACCACCATGAAGCTTGGTAATACCCTGAATAGTTTCGTCTTTCTTTACAATGTGTTCAACGCCAGTTACCGGAAGGATAACAAGGCTTTCTCCGGGAGCAATAGAGCCATTCTTTATATCGTTTGCCCAGATAATTGTATTTATAGAGACATTGAACATTTTTGCGATCTGAGAAAGAGTATCGCCCTCACGAACAACATAGACGCTAATCTGATCACTCTGAAAAGAATTCGATGTTTCAACCTGATATTCGAGGGCATTACTGTCTACTATAGAGATATCACCGCCTCCAACGGCAAGCTTGGCACCAGGAGCAGCCCCAAGAATGTTCAAATTCTGAGAATTATACTTACTTTCACTGGCATTAGCCTGAGCCTGTTCACCACCAATGAAGTTTGAAAGGAAAGAGAGAACTCCTGCATGGGCTTGATTAGAAAAAGAGAAAACACAAATAGCAGAAAGAGCCCCCACAAGAAGGGTGCTCGACAAAACTTTAAATGTTGTAGAACCTCGTTTTCGGTCAGCTTCGGAAGAGGATCTTTTTGAAAAGTCTAAGATAGGCCTAGGACTAATGATAATTCAGCGCTTCTGACAAAATATGGCTCTGTTGAGCCGTTTCGTCTCAGTAAAAATTTAGTACTCGACAAGTATACCGCAATAGGTTGGACGGTCAACGAACAAGACCAGACATTGGGGACAACGTCGAGTTTTTGCCAAAATATGGCTCTGTTGAGCCACCGAGGAGCGAGTATGCTATAGTTGAAATCAATACAAACATATTTGTTCAATTTTTTGAAAAAAGTTTTAAAAAATAAGACCCCATGAAAAATTTTCTCGACGATTTAAATGAAAAACAAAAGGAAGCAGTTCTTCAAACCGAGGGACCAGTTTTGATCGTTGCTGGAGCGGGCGCTGGCAAGACAAAGACCATTACGTATCGTATTTTTCACCTCATAAAAAGCGGCGTGCCAGCCCAAAGCATCATTGCCATCACCTTTACCAACAAAGCGGCTCGAGAAATGCGTGAGCGGGTTGAAAAAATGTGCCTCGCTGATCCAGTATTGGCCGAGGGATACAAAATGGGTAACAAGCCATTCATCAATACATTCCACGCTCTCGGTGTTCATATCATCAAACAAAACGCACCGGCACTTGGGTTGCCACGTTTTTTTGCCATCATCGACAAAGTCGACGGCAAGAAATTCATCAAAGAAGCACTGACAGCCAAAAATTACGATCCGAAACAATATGACCCAGGCAAGATCATGCATGCGATTTCAGCTGAGAAAAGCAAAGGCGTGACCGCAACTCAATACGCCGAAAGCGTTCGCCAAGAATATTTTCCAAAAATTGTTTCAACCATCTGGCTTGAGTACGAAAAAATGTTGGCAAAAGAAAAAGCCCTCGACCTCGACGATCTTTTGCTCGTAACGGCACAACTACTCAAAAAAAATGCCGATGTTCGACAGTATTACCAAAATCTTTGGAGATACATTCATATTGATGAGTACCAAGACACCAACACCGTGCAATACCAAATCGCACGATTTTTGTCTGATTCACACCGAAACATTTGTGTCGTCGGTGATGCAGATCAAAACATTTATTCATGGCGCGGAGCCGACATCGGCAACATTTTGCGATTCGAAAAAGATTTTCCAAATACAAAAGTAGTGTTGCTCGAAGAAAATTACCGTTCAACAAAAACCATTCTCGACGCTGCAAACGAAATCATCAAGAAAAATAAAATCAGAATCGAGAAAAATCTTTTTACGCAGCAGGGAATGGGTGACAAGATTGGAGTCTTTCAGGGTTGGAGTGAATTACAAGAAGCTTTTTATGTGGCCAACAAAACAAAAGAACTTATTGTGAGTGGTGTTAGTCCAGACGAAATCGCGGTGTTATATCGCGCAAACTTCCAATCACGAACGCTCGAAGAAGCGTTTATGAATACCGGCGTGCCATATTCCATGATTGGCGTGAAATTCTTTGAGCGAAAAGAAGTTAAAGATGTGCTTTCTTTTATACGAGCGGCGCTAAATCGCGACAGTTGGGCAGACATTGGCCGAGTCATTAACGTGCCAGCTCGCGGCATCGGCGCCGCAACAATCGAAAAATTGCGCGGTGGTTTTGCAGACAAAATCGCACCAGCAACACTCCGAAAAGTAGATGTCTTTTTCGGAATGCTCGACAAATTCGCTCACAAAGCAAAAACCTCTGCAGCATCAGATACCATTAAATTTGTTTTGAAAGAGAGCGGACTCGAAGACATGTTACGAAAGGGAACCGAGGAAGACACCGAGCGATACGAAAACTTAATGGAACTTGTGACCGTCGCGTCACGATACGATGACCTTGCGCCAGGTGAAAGTATTGAAGCATTTTTGGGCGATGCCGCTCTTGCTGCGAGCGAAGAAACTGACGGCGACAAACAAGCCGCAGTCAAACTCATGACTGTTCACGCAGCCAAAGGTCTTGAATTCGATTATGTGTTTATCACGGGTCTCGAACAAGATCTGTTCCCACACAAACGAATGAACGAAGGAAATTTGAGCCAAAATGAAATGGAAGAAGAGCGACGACTGTTTTATGTTGCCATCACGCGCGCTCGCAAAAAAATCTTCCTCGCATATTCTCAAACACGAACTATTTTCGGCGAACAACAGGTTCACACACCATCTGAATTTTTATATGACATCCCGGTAAAACACACCGAGAGGGAATTCATGGTCGCACGAGAACAAGAAGGTGATGACAGTTTCACAGACCCGAGCCGCTTTATTGAGTTTTAATCTAATCCAGCATGTCACTTTTTGCTCCCAAAAAATCTCTCGGCCAAAACTTCCTGACATCTGAGGCGGCTGTCTACAAGATCGTTAAGGCGGCTGACATTCAGGCAGAGGAAAATGTCGAAAAAAATACGCAGAACAAAGCCGACCTCGTACTCGAAATCGGCCCAGGAAAAGGCGTGCTTACAAAGGCCTTGCTTGCTGCGGGCGCTCATGTGATTGCCGTCGAAAAAGATCACAGATTGATTGAGGATCTTTCCGTGAAATTCGCCACTGAAATTTCAGAAGGGCAGCTCACCATAATAGAAGGGGATGCGCTTG
>JAHFLV010000015.1 GCA_023264565.1 Candidatus Zambryskiibacteriota bacterium | reverse complement strand
AAGAAATCGAGGCGGGTGGAAAAACCATTCAGTCGACTGCGGTTTTTATGATGATTACCGCCCTTTTGCCAATCGCATTACTTTTCGATGGGGTTCTTTCACGATTTGACGGCATAATTCTTATCGGGCTTTTTGTCGGCTATCTCCTCTGGCTTTTCTTAAAACAAGACAAAAGCGGCCGAATTTATCATCATGAAAAAGATCCGCCGTTTTTACTTGCGCTGCTTCGACAAGAATTCCGAGATATTTGTACCGTTCTTTTGGGTATCGTGTCTCTCGTCGCCGCCTCAATCGGTATCGTTAATGCTGCTCATTTTTTTGCAGAAAGTTTAGGTGTGCCGGTCTTGCTCGTTGGTCTTTTGGTAACAGGACTCGGTAACGCCTTGCCGGAAATTTATTTTGCTATTGCCTCAGCTCGCCGCGGCGAAACCCAACTCATTATCGGTAACCTTATGGGTTCAGTGATTGTGCCCGCGACTTTTGTTCTCGGACTTGTTGCGATCATTCATCCAATTACCAGCAACAGCTACATTTTTGCCGTAAACAGTCGCGTCTATTTACTCATTGCCACAATTCTCTTTTTTATATTCACCAAATCCAAAGAAAAAATTTCTTATAGCGAAGGGGTTATTTTAATGTTCCTGTATCTTGTGTTTGTCTTTGATGTGATTTTCTAGACACGGGAGTTTCTGTAAAAGAAAAAGCCCGGCCTTGAAGCGCGGGCTAGAAAAAAACAAACATGGTACGGCAGAGTGTTCAAAGTGGCACACCAACGAACCAGTCATCCTTAGGCCAAGGAACTCCATCATGCCTTGCGAACATGAGATAGTCTTGACTTCTCCCTCTCAAAAACTGCACGAAGCAGGGTTCTTGGCCCAGATTCCAAAGCGTATGAAGCACATGTGTTCCTTGGAATGGAGTCTGACCCCCTGCGATGATGTTGAGAAAGGGTCGAGCATGTATTGGTTTGAGTCCAAGCCTCTGATATTCAGCAAGAACCTCCTCATGTATCATTGTCTCCGCAAGACAGAAAAAAGTTGCGGTGATTGTATGCCCAAACGATTCGTCTGGGATAGAATCGACAAGTTCCGGGCCTCTCGTAGAGTTGCCACCAACCATGGCAACCAAATAGGAAAGTGAAAAGTTGGGGTTAAGCGGAAAAACACGAGTGATGACCTGCGGGGCCGTGCCTACCAGAGAGCTCATGTGAGAATTCCTTTTGGTATGACTTTTGTAAGTCTTCAACGTTGAAATAACGGTTTATCTGAAAACAGAATAACATGATCAAACACAATGTCAAATTCGAGCAGGACGCTTATTTCTCTTCTGTTTACTCGCCTTTTTCTTCTTCGAAACCCAAACATTCAGAGTTAAGGCAAAAGCGCTTTCCGGTTTCAGTCGGACCATCATCAAAAACGTGCCCGAGATGCGAGCCACATTTTGAACACACAATTTCTGTTCGGTTCATACCGTGTTCTTCATCGTGACGAAATAAAACCGAGCCAGGAATAGCTTCATCGAAACTTGGCCAGCCAGTTCCAGAATCAAATTTTTTACTTGAATCAAACAGCACTTGTCCGCAGGCCACACATTTGTACATACCGTCACGTTTTTCATTCAAAAGTTTGCCTGTAAAAGGCGCCTCAGTTCCCTTTTCTCGCAAAATCCGGTATTGCTCTGGAGTTAATTTGGCCTTCCATTCTTCTTCAGATTCTGGGACTGGTGTGGTGTTTTTTTCGTTCATGGTTTTTGTATTTATTAGTGGTTTATATATATTTATTTTTGCGAATTTTCATTTTCCTTCAGAAGATCGGCGAATTTTTCTTGAACTTTCTGGAGTTTTGGATTAATGACCAGCTCGCAGTATGGCTGGTCTTTGTTGCGAGCGTAATAATCGACATGATAACTTTCGGCTGGGAAGAATTTTTCGAGCGGAGCAATTTCGGTCACAATCGACTTACCTTCCTTTGAAGACGCATTGAGTTCAGCAATAAAGTTTTCGGCAGATTTTTTTTGCTCTTCATCGGTATAAAAAATAACCGAGCGATACTGCGTGCCAACATCAGCACCCTGGCGGTTTAAGGTTGTTGGATCATGCGAAGCAAAAAAGACGGTCAGAAGATTTTCAAACGTTACTTTCGAAGGATCATATGTAATTTCAATGACTTCAGCATGGCCAGTGGTGCCGCTTGAAATCTGCTCGTAGCTCGGTTGCTTAGTACTGTCACCACCAGCGTATCCCGGCAACACAGATTCAACACCTTTGAGCATTTTAAAAACCGATTCCGTACACCAAAAACAACCTCCTCCAAGCACTGCAATTTTAAGATTTTTTGTCATAATTTTTGAGTATCTTTTAAGAAAAATTAGGATTAAAATGGATACGTTATTAACCTAAACACTACCACAAACATGAACAAAAATGTCATTACCGGAATCGTTATTGCCGTTGTTATCGTGCTCGGTCTTTGGTTTTATTTCAAATCTCCTGCTCCGATAAATGCTCCTGTTAATACAAACGCCTTGGAAGATATGAACATGGATGACATGCAGCCAACCACAACCCCAACACAAAGCGGTCAAAATCCTGGCACGACGGTAGACCTTTCTCTTTCTGCAAACACCGGCACCGTCAAATCTTTTAACGTCACTGGCTCTAACTTCAAATTTGATCCAAGCGAAATTCGAGTAAAGAAAGGTGACACGGTAAAAATTACCCTCGCTTCAAGCGGCATGCACGATTTTCGAATCGATGAGTTTAATGTGAAGACAAACGTTCTCAAAACTGGTGACGCTCCCCAGACAGTTCAGTTCGTCGCCGACAAAACTGGCACATTCGAGTACTACTGTTCCGTAGGAAACCATCGCGCTATGGGCATGGTCGGAAAGTTGATTGTTGAATAAGTATCACCGAGCTCAAAACCTGCAAATCTTTTCAAAAAAATTAATAGTGCAAATACATCAACAAAGCTCCAATGAGAGCAAGATTTTTGTAGAAGTTGATTTCATTGCCCATTCGAGTTTGTGGATCTGACATTTTCCAGAATGAATGAATCATCAAGGTTGTTGGAACGAGGAAGATGATGAGGAGCCATGCCGCGATGTTTGTGTAGACACCAAACAAAATTCCGAGACCGCCGAGTAAAAGCAACACTCCAGAAGCAAAAACCGCAAGGCTTGCCTGTGGCACTTTCATTGCCGCCGCATAGCCAGTCAAATGCGCATGATTTTTAAAGTGCTTGATACCCGACATAATAAAATACCCGCCGAATATGATTTGGCCGAGTAAATTAAGGATTTCGTATGTTTGACTCATTGTGGTAGGGCCGCGCCCGAGATTACCTAATAATGGGCAAATTATAGCACGGGAAGAAATCGCGGCTGAGAGGCCACGATAAAGCCGTTTGTATTAGCGCTTTCCGCCGTTTACCGCACGAAACATGCAGCGAATACACATAGACTGCTGAGCGCGAGTCTTGATGTACTTACCGTTGCATGAAGAGCAAACCAAGACGGTTGAACGTCGAGGCTTTTCGATCCATGTTCCACTTCCTGGAAATGAAATTGATTTCTTTTGTGCGTTTTTAATGTCTTCCATGTGTTTAATTTAATGTTTTGCCGCCCTACGCGGCGTTTGCTTATTCGATAAACGTAAGCGCCTTTCCCTTCTTGCCCCCACGACCAGTTCGACCAATGCGGTGAACGTAATCATCGTAGGTAGATGGAATGTCGTAATTAATCACGTGCGTAACGTCAGAGATATCCAAACCTCGAGCAGCCACGTCGGTCGCTACAAGAATCTGACTTTTGTTTGTCTTGAACGCACCGAGTGCATGCTGACGTTTGTTATGTGGTTTGTTACCGTGAATAGATTCGGCTTTGAAACCTCGGTCAACAAGAATCTTTGAAAGCTTTTCAACACCGTGTTTGGTGCGACCGAAAATCAACACCTTGCTGAAATCTTTTTGTTTCAAAAGTTCCGCAAGAACATCAACTTTGTTTGCACCGCGTTCGATTCGGACAATGTCCTGATCAACGTTTTTAGATGTGTCACCTGTTTTAACAGAAATTCGAACTGGTTCTCGCAAAAATTCTTTAATGAGTTTTTCAACTTCAGAAGAAACGGTCGCTGAGAAGAAAAGAGTGTGCTTGTCTTTTGGCATTTGTGATACCAATGCACGCATTTCATTCACGAATCCCATGTCGAGCATTCGGTCAGCTTCGTCCAACACAAGTGTTTTGAATTCAGGAAGTTTGATCATTTTTCGGTCAACGAGATCTTTGAGACGACCCGGTGTACCAATAACAAAGTTGTACTGATATTTAAGCTGAGAAATTTGGCGACCGATTGGTGCACCTCCAACACAGCACACTGAATACATTTTGAGATTTGAAGTGAAGCCCTTGAGCTCATCTTCGATTTGAATCGCAAGTTCTCGAGTTGGGACGACAATCAAAACCTGCTCTTTTCGATTCATCAAAACTTTGTTGATGAGTGGAATAAGAAAGGCTGCAGTTTTTCCTGTACCGGTATTGGCAATACCAACGATATCTTCGCCTTTCAAAATATGCGGGATAGATCGATCCTGAATTGGAGTCGGGTCAGTGTAGCCTTTTGATGTAATAGCAGCTTTGAGAACCGCTTCTACCTGAAAATCTGCAAACTTGTGCTCAGGTTTGAAGTGTTCGGTTTCTTCGGTAATAACCGCTTTGTTGATGAATTTAGAAAAGTCGATACGTTCACCTCGTGGACCGCTTCGGCCAGAAGATTTACCTCGAGCATTGTAGCCACCTGAGCGTCCAGCGAAACCACCAGATCGGCTGCCACGGTAGCTGTTTGAAGACGCGGGTCGTGCACCAGCTGATGCGCCAGGAACTGATGTTGAATTGTAGCGAGGACCTGGTCGGCCGCCGGTATGTGAACCTGCACGCGCGCCGCCACGAGAAAAACGTGAGCCACCAGCTGACTGGCCTTGTGAATGCGCGGTACTTCGAAATTCGCCTGTATTTTTATTATTTTTATCCATTTTTGTATTAGTTTTTAAGGGATTCTGCGTCTGTAGACAACAAAAAACCCGAGGTAATCGGGTCCCTAATTTAATGAGTGAGATCCAGTTACTCGAACATAGTATATTATTCGGAGGAATTTGTCAACTGGCAGAAGAGTAGATTGTTGTAACTTCACCACCCCACCACGCCCCGCGGCGTGGTTTTTTATAAAAAAGCCCCCGCACTGAATGCGGGGGCGTAGGAAGCAGAGATTTGTAGAGGTTAACAAAAGTGACACCGAGAAACAGATCAGCAGGGACCACCGGCTAGGACACGGAAGAAACTCTCGATGTCAGCATCCGTGCCGAACTCACCATCGCCGTTGAAGTCCGACGTCCCACACACGCCGCAGCAGTTGCCCGCAAGGCATGCGAAGAATGCTTCGATATCGGCGTCTGTGTCCGTGTCGCCGTCGTTGTTGAAGTCAGCACGGCAAGGTGGCACGATAGGAATCAGGAGGAACGCGAAACTCAATGCTGGGTTGGTGGCGTTTTGTGCCTCACCAACAATCCAACCGTTGTCGTTGTTCCCGTAGGCTTTCATCAGATACCAGCCGACAGGCATGTTCACCACAAGATCATTGAGATCCTTCATGCCGGCACCATCTGGGTGCCAGACGAACGCGTGCCCGTCTGTATTGCCGAAACTCGACCAACCCACAGCTTCACTGTGGTTGTTGAGTCCGTAGACGGCGCTATAGCCATTGTTCTCAATAGCACCAAGACCAACATGGGTTCCATCCACCCGCCATTTGCAGGCCTGATTAGAGTTGGTAACGGGATTCCAGTAGTCACCCCCAACTTCGTTATCGTCGTTGATGGTGTATGCTCGGCTATCAAACAAATCGCCGAACGGCGAACCAAGATCGTGCATGGTGTAGTCGCAGTAGATGAAGGCGTGTTCGGGACTATTACTCACAGGAAAAATAGTGGAGTATCCAACAACACAACCTTGGTTATTGATCGCCAAGGCATAACTATTGCCCTCGGGACCAGCCAAGGTTCCGAGATCCCGCATTCCGGCACCGTTCCACTGGAAAGCGTGATTGAGGATGTTTGCTGGGTTCAACGGATTGTGAACCTCGGAATATCCAACAACCTCACTTGCCATGTTGACCCCATAAGCCGTCGTGAAGTTGAGATCGCTCAGGTGGCCGATATCCTGCCAGGCGATCTGATTTGTCGAAACAAAACCACGACCCGTGCCGCCGTTCAGGTAGACGCCGGTGACCTGCCCAATATCGTTTGCTCCAAGAGCAGAACTCATGGAGCCACCAAAAATACCCAGGTCTTGAGTACTCGTACTCTCCCTCCATTTGAAGGCGTGGTACGAGGAATCAGCGGTGGCCATCGTGCCAACAACCGTGCCGGCATTCGTGACAGCAAACGCCAAACCCTGCGAACCACCCAAGTCGGGAATGATTTTCAGGGTGTATTGTTGCTGACCAAACACCGACGCTCCGAACAAAGACACAACAAGCAGCACCGAGACCATAAGACATTTTGTGAGACGCATACCGACGCTCCTTTTCTCTTTCGAAGACCAGATGCCAAGGGAATGCAACACATCAGACGACCACATAGCCGCCCTCTCCCAAGTTCCGAAATAAGAGTAAAAAGGAAACAGGAATTAGTCAAACAAGAAATTTTTCTTACTTCTTTTTCGAGATCTCAATCCCCAATTCCTTGAGCTGCTTTGGATCAACTTCAGATGGTGACTCCATCATTAAATCTTTTCCTTCGCCGGTTTTTGCGAAAGCGATAACTTCGCGGATGTTTGGTTCGTTTTGGAGGAGCATGATGAGACGGTCGAAACCGAAGGCAATGCCGCCGTGCGGAGGTGTTCCGGAACCAAGCGCATGAAGCATGTGGCCGAAATTCTTTTCGATTCGTTCTGGTGCGTAGCCCATGATTTCAAACACTTTCTTAAGGGCTTCTGGCTGATGATTTCGAATACTGCCGCCACCAATTTCGTAACCGTTCAACACCATATCGTACTGTGTGGTCATAATGTCACCAATATTTTTCTTTTCCATGAGATCATTCATGAATTCAGGTTTCGGTGCAGAGAAAGGATTGTGGGTAAAAGTCCAACCACTTGAACCCTTGCCACCAACGTCTTCGTCGTTCTTTTCAAAGAATGGGAAATCGACAACCCAGAAGAAAGCAAGTTCGTTTGGATTATTTTTATCTTTTCGGAGATCAGGTTTGTCGGAATTATATTTTTCCATGACTTCCTTGTAGGTAAATCGTGGAAATGGAATTTGCTGAATTTGTTTTTCTGGATAGAGCTTTTGAACGAGACCAATGATCATTCGTTCCTGCACTTCCATGACATCTGCCTGCTCGACAAAACTCATTTCAAGATCGATCTGAGTAAATTCTGGCTGTCGGTCACCACGAGTATCTTCATCGCGGAAACATCGAGCAATCTGGAAATATCTTTCAAGACCTCCGGCCATGAGCAGCTGTTTGTATTGCTGAGGCGACTGCGGAAGAGCGTAAAACTTTCCGTGTTCGAGTCGTGACGGCACGATGTAATCACGAGAACCTTCTGGAGTCGACTTGGTCATCATCGGAGTTTCGACTTCGACAAAGCCTTCAGTGGTGTAAAAATCACGCACATAATGCATCGCCTTGTGGCGGTTGCGAACATTTACCTGCATACGTGGTCGGCGCAAATCAAGGTAGCGATATTTGAGTCGGACATCTTCGCCGATTTCTTTACCGTCGCTTGAAACGTCGAACGCTGGAGTGGTTGCTTGGTTCAAAACTTTGACGCCCAGAATTTCGATTTCAACCGCGCCGTTTGGTTCGTCTTTTTTAACCATTCGTTCCGGACGAGCATTTACTTTTCCAGTCACTTCCAAAACCCATTCGGTGCGGACCGTGCCCGCAGCTGCATGTGCTTCGGTATGATTTGGCAAGGCAACCATTTGGACCTTTCCGCTCGCATCGCGAAGATCGATGAAAATAAGTTTGCCGTGATCGCGTCGAATATCAACCCAGCCTTTTATGACAACTTCCTGACCGACGAGGCCTGCTAATTCTTTTATGTGTGTGCGTTTCATTTTATTTGTGGCATGCGCAATTTCGCGCTCGAGATTCAGAGAAATTTTTTCCAATAAAAAAGCCCCTCCGAATTCATTCTTATGAGTAGCTTTCACTAACTCGTTAATAAATTCGCAGGGGCGATTTCATCGCGGTGCCACCCTGTTTTTTACTTAATTTCTGCATTCGGTGCAGGACCGGAAGAGTCTACTTGGCGGCACATCCGTTTTTTTATAACCACGTTCTGCCGATTTTCTTTCTTCGCCTCGCCGGTGTCAGCCGGGTCGATGGTATCTGTAAGTATAGAATTTTCAGTCATAAATGCAAACCAATTATTTGACTCAATTATTTTTAATGTTAAAATATTTTCTGGATAAAACAAACCGCCAACTATGAGGAGATAAAACATGTACGCGATTGGTAATTTCGAACAGTGGCTCAAAGACAACCCTGAGGCAGTTCCAGACCATGAGGAGGTTTTAAGAAAGGTTCGAAAAGAAGCAGACCAGCGCGGAATCGTCGTCTCAGGGACGGTTAAGAGAGCGCTTCCTCCCGATGCCGCTACCAAATTCCAGGACGACTTAGAAGGTAACGAGCAGCACCAACAGATCTTCGAAAAAGCACAAGGTGCATTCATGGAAAACTAATGCACCCTACCTATTACCCAACCACGCCCCGCGGCGTGGTTTTTTATGTAAAATTTAAGCCGCCAGAAAATTGACACTCTGCTATTCAAATATACAGTTTCACCAGAAAGTCCCAAACATTTTGTACACCGCACACCACAACCAAGGAGAACCTGATGACTATGCGCATTCCGACACCAAGTGGCAGTTTTTGGCTTGATTGGCCTCTCGTAGAGAGCTGGGCTGAGAAACACGGCACGACAATGGCCGCTCTGTGCAAATCAGACCTATGGATGCATATACGCAAGTGGCTTCTCATCGTTGGGTGGATCTTACTTTTCGGAGCAATCATTGGTGTGACGTGGAAGCTCATTCACGGTGATGGAATCGTTAGCGCGCTACTAGACCCAATCATTCTCTTAGCACTACTTCCCCTGATCTGGATCGAAGTTGTCTACAAAAATAGACCTTCAAAAAAGTATATGCGCTTTCGAGATGACATGGGGAAACTTCGGAAAAAGTTAAACCTGCAAGATGATATCCCGTACGACATGGGCACATTACGTAGACGAATAGAGATTCGGCTCCGCGCATCATCCAACTTGAGTGATTTCACCTAAACCTATCTCCTCGCTTCTCTGTTTGTGGAATTAGCAGCCGAGTCGGAGTACTGGAAACCAACAGCAAAACCATAACATCAAACCGCGTCACGTGACGCGGTTTTTCCATTTCAAATATTTAATTATTCTCCCAATTCCCCTACCCCTTTCTTGCTTTCGCTCGATCGTTTTCGGTCAAAAGTTGTTTTCGGAGACGGACGCTTTTTGGAGTGACTTCGAGATATTCGTCTTCTTCGATAATTTCAAGACCGCGGCCGATAGTGATTTCGAGCGGATGCACGAGGTCCATTGCTTCATCAGAACCAGATGCGCGCATGTTGGTGAGCTGCTTTCCTTTGGTTGGATTCACGTACATTTCTTCGCCCTTTGAAGTGTTACCGATTACCATACCTTCATAGACTTCGGTACCTGGGCCGATGTAGAGCTGACCGCGATCCTGCAAATTCCAAAGTGAAAAACCAAGAGCTTTTCCAGGTGCCATCGAAACCATGGCGCCAGCATGTCGCTTTTGAATCGCACCAGCATATTCTTTGAAACCAATAAAATGAGAAGAGAAAATTCCTTCACCTTTGGTGTCGATGACGAACTGGTTTCGATAACCAAGAAGACCTCGAGTTGGACCTTCAAAAAGAAGACGGACTGATTCACCGTGAGTGAGCAAATTTGTCATGACGAAACCTCGCATGCCGAGGCGGTCGATGATTGCACCTTGGTAGACTGCCGGAATGTCGATGACTACTTCTTCGAATGGTTCAGTTTTGACGCCATTTTCTTCATGAATAATAACTTCAGGCTGAGAAACCTGGAGTTCGTAGCCAGCGCGTCGCATATTTTCGAGCAAAATTTCGACATGGAGTTCACCGCGAGCGTAGACACGGAAGCTTTCAGCGGAGCTGAAGTCGATGCGCATACCAACGTTCACTTCGAGTTCGCGTTCGAGATAGTCGCGAATTTGGCGTGAGGTCACGAACTTTCCTTCGCGTCCTGCGAATGGAGAATTGTTAACCAAGAAATTGAGGGCAATGGTTGGTTCGTCGATGGCAATAGCCGGCAACGGTGCGGCTTTTTCGTCCGCGCAAATAGTTTCGCCAATGAAAATGTCCGGGAGACCCGCAATCATGACAATGTCACCTGCAACCGCTTCTGTCACTTCTTTTTTATTAATACCGTGGAATACGAAGAGCTTAGTAATTTTTCCAGTTCGAGTTTCACCTGTTGGCTTTTTTATAAAAACAGTTTGGCCAGGTTTGATTGTTCCTTCGTACATTCGGCCGATCGCGAGGCGACCAATGAAGTTGTCATAGCCAAGATTAAATGGCTGCATGAGTGTTGGCTTTGCGATGAGTTCAGCCGAAGACGCAGATTTTACGTGAGTCAAAATAGTATCGAGAAGTGGGTCGAGGTTTGTAGACTCATCAGTGAGTTTCTTTTTTGCCCAACCTTCGCGGCCAACAGCATACACAACTGGAAATTCCGCCTGTTCGTTGGTTGCGCCAAGCTCCAAGAAAAGTCCAAGAACACCTTCTTCGGTCATGTGGATGTCCGCGGCTTTTTTGTCGATTTTATTGATGACAACAATTGGCTTGAGGCCAAGTTCGAGAGATTTTTTCAAAACGAAACGAGTCTGAGGCATCGGGCCTTCCTGGGCGTCGACGACAAGCAACACTGAGTCGATCGAACGAAGTACGCGCTCTACTTCTGAACCGAAGTCGGCATGTCCTGGAGTGTCGACGATGTTGATCTTGGTTCCTTTATAAAAAATTGAGGTGTTCTTGGCGTAAATGGTGATACCGCGTTCTCGTTCGAGATCGTTTGAGTCCATAGACGCTCCTTCGGCAATCGTAAGCTGCTCTGAATTCTGGCGCATCAAAGCGTCAGTCAAAGTCGTTTTGCCGTGATCCACGTGGGCGATAATTGCGATATTTCGGATTTCCATTTTGTGTAACTTTTTGAGCGAGAGGGTCGCTTGAATAAAAAATCGACCAGTGGCCGAAGTGAGTAAAAGAATACCACGGTATTGGTATTGGATCAATACGGTTAAAATACCCTATTTGACATATCAAATTTACTATTTTATTATTCCCTTAGATACAGATTGAATACCTTTTACCCAAGGAGTGTTGACATGATCTCTGATGAAGAAATCAAAAAGACAATCGGATCTATAATGAAACAGATCCGTGTCGAAAAAGGCCTTACCCAAGATCAGGTTGCAGCGAAGCTCAAATGCGATAGAACAAACATCGTTCAGTACGAGACGAAAGGTATAAGTGGCGTCCATACGATCCTCAACTTCTGTGAGGTGATGGGTATTTTGCCAGGAGAGTTCTTCGCGCGGTTCTCAATGCAGCTTTCTGGCGGAAGCGTGTTGCTCTCTCCAACAAGACTCAAGGAGCGACTCGAGCAAGGCTGCAAAGAACTGTGTGCGCAAGAAGGAATTCGCTGTAACATTTCAATCACAATCAATACGCCAGCGAGAAGTTGAATCCTACCACCCGAAACCGCGCCATGAGTATGGCCGGTTTTTTATATAAGAATTTTTTATGCGTAAGAAAAAACCGCCTCCCTTTCGGAAGACGGCTTTTTCTAGTGCTTCACGCCGTGAGGCGTGCAGGGCACCTCGGGCTTACGCTCGAGATACGCCGGTAGCAGCTGGACCTTTGTCACCCTGAACAACTGTGAAAGTGACCTTGTCACCAACCTTAAGTTCTTCAAACATGACGCCTTTCAACTCCTTAGAGTGGAAGAAGAGATCCTTCGCCTCGCCATCGCGAGAGATGAATCCAAATCCTCGATCTGTAAGAGTCTTGATTGTTCCTGTATTCATTGAATTGCTTTTGTTTTATTAGTTTCCTTGAAACTCGACGTTGTTTCCTGAGCCTCTGCTCTGCTACTACTATATAACAGAAACAGGCTGTTTGCAATATTACACGTGTTATTTCGCGACAGAAGAAACCACAACCTGATCGCCTTCGTTTAAACCGCTTAAAACCTCAACATTTCCATCAGAACCCCGAAGGCCGGTAGTGATAGTTTTTTCTACAGTTTGGTCACCCTGAACGACTTGAACTGTTTTTTGACCATCTTTTGAGACCACCGCGCGCTGTGGAATAACCAACACATTATCTCGTCGTTCGCCGCTAATAGTGATATCGGCAGTCATGCCAGATCTGACACGAGGATCTTGTTCAATAAATTGCAAAGTGACTTCGTATGTTGCGACGCTGTCGATAATGGTTTCCGCAGGATTGATTTCTACAACTTTAGTTTTGAAAACTTCTTCGTCGCCGTAGGCATCAAGCGTCGTGTCGGCTTCTGAACCAACTGAGACTCGAGCAATATCAGCTTCTGGCATGTCAGCCTTGATCTGATACTGATTTGAAGAAATTACTGAGACAACAGTTTTGTCTGAAGGAATCGTTTCGCCGACTTCTGCAGCAACGTCTGTAACCACACCATTGATGGGTGAACGGATTGTTCGTTTGCCGATCTGTACGATCGTATCCTGAATATCAAGATTTGCCTGGTCAACATCGAACTGCAAACTTGTCACATCCTGATTTTCGTCGGTGATTCCCAACTTTGAATCATTGATCCGGTGTTTGATTTCGAGCAGCGTTGAAATGTGGGTGTTGGCGTCAGACGTAAATGTGTCGACGCTTTGTTGATCTGTAGTAAGTTCAGTCGTTTGATTTTGAGGATCGATTTTGTTGCTAATGTAATCCAAAAGAATATTGAGAGATTTCACAGCATCGGCAAGCATATTTGTTGCATCATACGTAGCCACAATGACCCCCTCGATTGCTGCCTTGTCTGAATAACGAGTTGTATTACGATATTTATTCAAAGCGTCAGTTTCTGCTTTTTTAGCGACGAAAAATTTCTCCTGAGCGTCCTTTCGGTAATTAAGAGCAGTATTTCCATAACCGATATTCAGACTATTTTGCGACAAGTAATTTCTGCCGAGAATATCATCCAGACCAGTAATGGTCGACGGCAAATCAAGAAAAGCTTCGGAAACAGCATTGAAACCGTCGTCATAGGCTTTGGCGAGATCATCAGTTGAAGTTGTCTTTGGGGCAAGTTTTGCGAGAGCGATTTTTGCTTTAGCCAAATCTGCTCGCTGGCGGCTCAGTTGGATTTCAAGATCTGACGTACTGACCTGAAGCAACACTTCTCCTTCTTTTACTTCTTTTCCAGTTTTAGCAGGAATTGAACTGACCTTTCCACCAGTTTGGACAGCAAGGTCGACTTTCTCTGCAGCTTCAACACGACCAGTGACTCTTACCTGCTGTAAAACATCTGCCCGATGAACCGCAGTGATTTCTTTTGCTTCTTCTCCCCGACTATTAATCGCAATAAAAATAATTCCAATAACAACGAGTGCGATAATAATCGACAAAACTTTATGTCTTTTGAAAAAATTTTTAAAACGAGTGGTTATGTTTTTCATGGGTGAGTTTTATTCTATCTCTTTCTCGTGATTTTTTCGAGCAATAAGTGTCAAAAACATCGGAAATTCTTTTCGAGACTGATCTTCAGCTTTTGCTCGAGGACCCTCTTCACTTTTCTTGTGAGAAATCCATTCTTCCAAACCATCGACACTAAATCCTGCAGATGCTAGCGCTTTAAAATAATCCTGAAGTGGTCGATGGAATGAAACCGTATGCACCTTTTTCCCCACCTCTTTTTCACCTGGATTCATGTCGACTTCGATAGTAAACGGAAGTCCGTAGCGATCTACACGACGATATTGAATTTTTTCTGCTTCATCAAACCCCCAAGCAGACGCCTTTGGTATTCGGAACGCTGGATGATTTAACACGATAACAAATATGCCGTCAGGCTTGAGCAACCGAGCCGCTTCTTTGAAAGTCCCAGACATATCCTTTATGTTCTGCAGCGCCAAAACAATCGTCGCAACATCAAAAGATCCATTACCGGTCAACGTATACATTGCTTCACCAACACATTCTCTGAGCGAAATATTGTTTGCAGAAGAAACACCAAAGCGTAATTTTTCGGTTTCGCTTTTCTTGGCAATTTGTATAAGCTGCGGAGAAAGATCAACCCCGACAACCTGAGCTGCATCAGAATCAGCGAACGCTTTTGCAAAAAATCCTTGACCACAGGCAATGTCAATAATTTTTTTGCCTTTTGGCGCAACAAGCCGAAGCAGGTTCGGCAAAAGAACTTTGGTTTGGTAGGTATCGTCACCCGCAAGTAATTCGTCATACCAGCCAGCTACGGATTCCCACGACGTGTCTTTCTTTTTATTTATTTCGCTCTCGGATTTTTTCATTCAATTTACTACTCAATTTACAGCTCGTTTTTTATAACTCAATTTTTGAGAATTGGTAGAGACCAAATCCTGTGACAACAATAGTGACCCCGCACAAAACTCCAAGACTGAGCCATGGAGAAAAAATATTACCACCACTCAGTGCATATCGAAGTCCATCGACGCCAAATGAAAGCGGATTAATTTTTGTAATAAGACCAAGAACCTTTGGCAAACCAACTAATGGGAAGAGCGCACCAGAAAGATAGAAAAGCGGCTGAATGACGAAGTTGATGATGAGCGGAAAACCCTGCATGTCGTCCAATCGTGCGGCAATGGCTGTTCCAAGTGTGGAAAACAAAATACAGACCAAAGCGAGGTAGACAAAGGCCAACGGCACCAGAGCCCAGTTTGGTGGCCAATAACCGGCTACGAACGTAATAGCAAAGACCAAGAGACCTTGAATAGCAGCAACTGTGGCACCACCAAGAGTTTTACCGACAAAAATCTGAAAGCGAGATACGGGCGCAACAAAGGTTTCTTTTAAGAATCCGAATTGCTTGTCCCAAATAATTTCAACACCAGTAAAGATTGCGGTAAAAAGCACGGTCATACCGATAATACCTGGGGCCAAAAACTGAATGTAATCCCCGCCTCCGGCTTTTGCGTAAATTGGACTCAAACCAAAACCAAACACAAAGAGAAAAATAATTGGCTGACCAAGCGCGCCAATAATGCTCGCTTTCTTGCGCCAAAATCTTTTAAGTTGTCGGATCCAAAGAATGTATATCGTATTCATATTCTTTTATTTCATCATCTTGCTTGCGGTTCTCATGAGGTTTTTTCCAACATCAACAGATTCTTCACGAATCACTCGACCAGTAAGTTTGATGAATGCGTCTTCGAGATTATCTGCGCCAGCTTTCTTCATAATTTCTTCAGGGCTGCCTTGTTCAATAATTTTTCCGTGATCAATAATGGCAATCTTTGTGGCGTAGCGTTCAACTTCTTCCATGTGGTGAGTGGTGAAGAAAATTGTGACGTGCTCTGTCTCGTTGAGGTTTTTAATATAGCTCCAGATGTGATTTCGAGTTTGTGGGTCGAGACCGATGGTTGGTTCGTCGAGAAAAAGGACGGTCGGTGTATGGAGAAGTCCACGAGCAATTTCGAGTCGGCGCTTCATGCCTCCAGAAAAGTTTTTGACATAGGTATCCTTGCGATCCCAGAGTTCAAT
>JAHFLV010000040.1 GCA_023264565.1 Candidatus Zambryskiibacteriota bacterium | reverse complement strand
ACATTGACTGCGCCGCCCGCAAGTAAAACCCTTTTTGCCTCGAGCATCGTGGCGCCAGTGGTAAAAACATCATCAATCAGGATGATGTTTTTATTTTGGAGGAACTGCGTTTCGGTCTGTGAGTTTTCTGGTCGACTAACTTCAAAGGCACCACGAATATTGTTGAAGCGTTCTTGGCGATCCTCAATCGAACTTTGTTTCGGTGTATGCCGAACTTTTTTCAAAATCGCTGTCGCCAGCTCAAAATTGCTTGGTAAATATTTTAGGATAGATTTTGAGAGCAATTCGGTGTGATTGAAACCGCGTTCCCGAAGACGTTTTAAGGTAAGGGGAATTGGTACGACATAAAAATGATTCGGTATATTGGCGAGTCGTTCCTGTATCTTTTGAGCAATCAAAAAACCCACAGCGTCCATAATCTTTTCATTTTTATAGTATTTAATTTCCCACACGAGATGTTTTACTTTTTCATCTCTGTAGGCAAAGAGGGTGCAGACATCTGTATGGCTCGGTTCGCTCCGGGGTAGGGTCCGCATAAGCTCAGCTGCTGATGTTTGCTCGATCTTTTTAATAGAATCCGATGCTGGAAATAAGAAGTCCAAGGTAAGGTCAAAAAAGCCCTTTATTCGTTGAGAATTCATATGTTTTTAGGTAATTTATAAGTAATTCATGTGGTATAATAAGCCGTTAGCGTAGCTCACCTATGGCAAATTTATTCTCAAATCTCTTTAAAAAAAATGAGGTCAGTGTATTAGGCATCGACATTGGCGCTTCTTCCATTAAAATAGTTCAGCTCAGGCGAAAGGGTGGCCGAGCAATTCTCGAAACGTACGGCGCGCTTTCTCTTGGACCATATGCTGGCGTTGAAATCGGCCGAGCGACTATTCTTCAGCCCGAAAAAGTCATCGCCGCCCTCACCGACATTCTTCGCGAAGCAAAAACCACCACCAAGCGTGGCGGTTTAACCATTCCTTTTAGTTCAACCTTGATGTCGGTCATTGAAATGCCTGTTGTTGGCGAAAGAGAACTTGCTCAAATGATTCCGATCGAAGCGCGAAAATATATTCCCGTGCCAATCACCGAGGTTAGTCTCGACTGGTCAATTATTCCTAAGGAAGAAATCAAAGCTGAGGGTAGGGAAGGTTCGCCGCTGGGCTCTGTTGCTAAAAAGATTGAAACCCAAAATATTCTTTTGGTGGCGATTCACAACGAAACTCTTCGTGAGTATCAGGATATTGTGCAAAAGGTTGGTCTCGACGCGAACTTTTTTGAAATTGAAATTTTTAGCACCATTCGCGCGGTGTTAGATAAAAACACTCAGCCAGTTATGATCGTCGATATTGGTGCAGCAACCACCAAGCTTTATATCGTTGACCGAGGTATTGTTCGGGCATCACACACCATCAACCGCGGTTCACAGGACATTACTATGACCATTTCGTCGGCACTTTCTATTCCACCCGACAAGGCCGAAATCATGAAACGAACTATTGGTTGGACTTCTGACGCTTCACATAAAGACATTGCAGACACCGTGGCTGTGACTGTCGACCATATTTTCTCCGAAGCAAAACATGTCGCCACAAACTATCAGGCGAAACATTCAAAGAGTATTGAAAAGGCGATTCTCGTTGGCGGCGGTTCTTCTATGAAAGGTCTCACAGATCTTGCGAAAAATAGTTTGGAAATGCCTGTCGAACTAAGCGATCCGTTTAGCAAAGTTGAAGCGCCAGCGTTTTTGACCGACGTTCTCCGAAAAAACGGACCAGAATTTACTGCCGCTTTAGGAATCGCGTTGCGACGTATTCAAGAAGAATAGGTTGATATGCCCAGTTGTCCTTTGTTTTTGTAATTTCACTCTCCTATAATTGATTGAGCAATGGAGAATCGCCTTCAAGCAACTTTTATGCCTCGCCAATCAGCCGTTACTGGCGATGCCTACGTGCGTCCAAAGGGGCCGACTAATTTTTTGATGATCATTGGCGTCCTACTTTTTTTGATTGTTGCCGGAGCTTGGGGAGGTCTTTTCTTTTATAAAAGCTATCTCACAAAAGCTAACGAAGATAAAAAGGCGAGTGTTGAAACCGCGATCAAAAATTTTGAACCAGAACTTACAAATCAGCTTACTGTGCTCAAGGCTCGCATGGATGCCGGCAAAAACTTGTTGAATAGCCACAGCGCCTTGACCCTCTTATTTACACTTTTGGAACTCAACACTGCGCAGACTGTTCGTTTCAGTCAGCTTGATTATCAAGTTTCAGATGACAGAAAGATCAATCTTACGTTGACTGGCGAGGCTCGTTCGTATAACGCTATTGCGTATCAGTCAGATATCTTTGCTCGACTTGATCACTTGAAAAATCCGGTATTCTCAGGCCTTTCTTTGAATGACCAGGGTACAATTGGTTTCAAGGTAACTACCGAAATCGATCCATCGTCTCTTGCGTATAAAAAGTTGGTCGCAGGTTTTGTACCGCCAACACAAAGCACTTCTACACCCGCTGTAACGATTGGATCCACAACCGCACCGGCAATTGGCACCACAACTGCGCCGACAGCTACAAGTACTAGACCATAATATGAAAAGCTTATTTCCAATCATTTTAATAGTAGTCGCAGTTGGCCTTTTCTTTTTCCAGGTCAATCCACTCTATGGCGACATAAAAACTTTGCGAACTGAGTCATCTCAGTATGATGAGGCTTTGAAAATCGCTGATCAGCTTACAGATTTACGCAGTGAATTGTCTACAAAGCTCGACAGCTTCTCTCAGGCTGATCTCGATCGTCTCGATCATTTTCTTCCAAATAAAATCGACACAGTCAGAGTTATTCTCGATGTCGACGGTATTGCCAGTCGAGACAGCGTGAAGCTTCGAAACTTGAACATTATCGATGCGACTCCAAAAGATGGGGGTAAGGCAGGTAAAAGCCCGTACAACACTCTCGATGTCTCATTCTCATTCACATCTTCGTATGCCCAGGGCATAAAATTCATTCAGGATATTCAAAGCAGTTTGCGTTTGCTCGATGTATCAAAAGCAGTTTTGAAAAATGCAAAAGATAATTCTGGACAGTATGATTTCGACATGACGCTCAGTACATATTGGATCAATCGTTAAAATACTCGTATGCAAAAACCAAAAATCGGAAAAAATAAAATTCTCATCATTGCCCTCATTGTCGTGGCGGTTGTTGGTTTTTATATTTTTAAAAGCAGTTCACCAGCACAAGAGCCGCTTACAACCACCGAGGTCGCGGGAACAGGTACGGTTGGTCAAGAACTCACCATCGAACTCAATCGTCTCCGTGCGCTCCGAAATATTCAGGGTGATATTTTCCAGGACCCAAGCTTTGTTTCTCTCAAAGACTTTACTCAGACCGTGGTTCCTCAGCCAACAGGTCGCAGCAATCCTTTCGCTCCGATTGGTTCAAGTATTTAAGTATGAATCTTCTCGAAATTCTCGCTGAAAAAAAAATAATCAAAAAAGCTGATGTTGCAGCTTTGAGAAAAGAAGCTCAAGGGGGAACTGAAACCATTGAGCAAATTTTGGTTAAACATGGTATTTCCATGAACGAAATTTTGGCGGCAGTAGGTGAGTACTACGAAATGCCAGTCAAAACTATTGGCGAAACATCTATTCCTGGTGAAGTGCTCGCGTATATTCCAGAAGAATCTGCGTTGCATTATAAATTTGTGCCGATCCAGGTTACTGACGGAGTACTCGAAGTTGGAATTGTTGATCCTGACAATATTGAAGCTCGTGATGCGTTGAACTTTATCGCGACGCGAATCGACATGCCGTTCAAGCTTTTTGTAATTTCTGAAGAAGATTTTAATAAGGTTATTAATATGTACCGAGGTTTGTCCGAGGAAGTCGGCAAAGCGCTTTCTCAACTCGAACCCGCAGCTTCTGAGGGTGTTACATTTGACCTCGACGCAGCCGATGGGGCAGAAAAGGAGGGAGGAAAAGGGGACAAAAAAACTCAGGAAAAAATTGTCGAAGAAGCGCCGATTACTAAAATCGTGGCGACCATTTTGCGTTACGCGACCGAGGGCAACGCATCCGACGTTCACATAGAACATCTTCGCGAGACAATCCGTGTTCGTTTCCGAGTCGACGGCGTGTTGCATACCAGTCTTGTATTGCCCGCAAAAGTTCATTCGTCGGTCATT
>JAHFLV010000014.1:16259-16782 GCA_023264565.1 Candidatus Zambryskiibacteriota bacterium | reverse complement strand
TATTTGCTGTATCGATAGTGTGTTTCATAAATCGGTATATATTCGTGGTATTACACGAATTCAATGACTGCCTGACTTGCTCCGTCTGACTCTCGTCGGACGAGCTTGGTGATTCTAACATAACCCCCTGCTCGAGAGCTATATTTAGGGCTAATGACGGTCACAACCTTCTTAGCTCCCATTTCACCAACCTTCTTCACGATTTCTCGGCGAGCAGCCAAAGTTCCCTTTTTGCCAGCCGTAATAAGCTTTTCAACGATTGGTCGAAGAGCCTTTGCTTTGACTTCGGTAGTCTGAATCTTTTCGTCTCGGATCAAAGACAGGGCAAGAGAATTCATCAGAGCATTGCGCTGACCTGTTTTTCGTCCGAATTTTTTGATTTTGCTGTGATGTCTCATTGAAGTTTAAAAATTGAAGCTCGGAAAGAATAGCACTATTTAAGAGAAATTCCAAAGTCGCTCAAAACCTTCTTGATTTCGCCGATGCCTTTTGCACCAAGACCTTCGATCTCAAGGATGTCTTT
>JAHFLV010000014.1:0-16249 GCA_023264565.1 Candidatus Zambryskiibacteriota bacterium | reverse complement strand
TTTTTTTGCTCTTTCGAACCAAGCCACCAACAGTTCGAATGTTCGCTGTTGTGAGGGCGTTGATGGTTCGCTGAGAGAGATCCATGGTTTCGATTCGAGTTTTAAGGAACTCCTGGTCGAGTTCTTTGTTTTCACCAGCAGCTTCGCTTGAAACGTCGTTTGTCATAGGAGCTTCTTCTTTGAAACCAACGATAGCCTTGAGCTGGCTGATCATAATTTCAATAGACTTTTCGAGAGCTTCGTGAGGAGTGATTGTTCCGTCAGTTTCGATGTTGAGTCGAAGTCGATTGAAGTCTGTTCGGTCACCAACGCGCATGTTTTCAACTTCGTAGCTTACCTTTCGGATAGGAGTGAACACTGCATCGACAGTGATTGTACCCATATCAACTCGGTTTTTCTGAAGAGATTCCTTTGAAACGAATCCAAGACCCTTTTCAACGGTGATTTCCATAGCGAGATCAGCGCTTTTGTCTGTAGTGTTTGCAATAACCTGCTCTGGGTTCAAGATTGTGACCTGGCCTGGAACTTTGATGTCACTCGCTTTGATTTCCTGAGCGCCTTTGATTTTGAGGGTCAAAGTCTGAGGTTCGTCTGTAAGCATTTGGATTCGAACCTTCTTCAAGTTCAAAAGCAATGTGATCACGTCTTCTTTAACACCACTGATAGTAGAAAATTCATGGCTGACACCAGCGATTTTGACCGAAGTAACTGCTGCGCCTGGAAGAGACGACAAAATCATTCGGCGGAGTGAATTTCCAAGAGTATGACCATAGCCCGGATAAAATCCGTCTATTTCATAAATACCCGTGAAGTTATCTTCGCGTACAACCTTTGGCTTTGAAGGTAAAACAATTGAATGATGGATCATACAAGTATTGAAAACTAATAATTAACGACTATAAAACTCAATCACCATGTTCAGATCGAAAAGTGTGTCTGTTCGGTTGGCCATGCTTGGGATTCCAGTAACGGTCGCTTCGGTCTTTTCTACATCTGTTTTCATCCATACAGGAGGGGTTGCGGCCTTCATTCTGTCAGTTGCTCCGACAAAAAGAGGTTTCTTTGCGCTTGCGACACGAACACCAATGACGTCACCAACAGAAACCTGGTATGACGGAATAGTGAGTCGTTTGCCGTTAACGGTGATATGACCATGAGATGTCATTTGGCGAGCACCAGAACGAGTAGTTGCAAGACCTGAGCGGTATACAACGTTGTCTAATCTGCTCTCGAGCAAAGCGTAGAGAGTTGGGATTGTGTTGCCTTTTGAAGCAGTTGCTTTTTTGACGTAGTTAGAAAAAGTTTTTTCAGTCAAAAGATATGAAAAACGAGCCTTTTGCTTTTCGATCATTTGTTCACCGAAAGCTGACTTTTGGCGAGGACCTCGTGAGTTGCTTCCCTTCTTTGATTTTCGCGCCAAAGACAAGGCAAATTTCTGAGTCTGAGTTTTCTCAAACACAGGGGCATTCAAACGACGAGCAATTTTGTATTTTGGACCAATGATCATAAATGTATATATAAATTGAGATTATACTCGGCGAGGACGAGGTGCCTTCGGGCCGTTGTGAGGCACCGGTGTGATATCAGAGATCGATTTGATCGCTGCTCCTCGTGATACGAAGCCTCGGATCGCAGCTTCTCGGCCAGATCCAACACCTCGAACAAAGACGGTGATTTCTTTTACGCCAACAGCGGCAGCTTTGAGCGCGAGAGTTTCGCCGACTTTTGCTGCTGCAAATGGAGTTCCTTTCTTTGCACCTGCAAAACCAAGAGCACCTGATGAAGAAGAAGCGATGGTGTTTCCCTGCATGTCAGTCAAAACGACCTTGGTGTTGTTGTATGTAGATTCAACGCAAAGACGAGCGCTTTCTACTTTGCGCTTTGATGAGGCGGTGGTTGCTGAGCCAGCAGCTTTCTTTTCTTCTGCGGCTCCTTCAACCTTAGTCTCTGCTTTTTCTACTGTTCGCTTTTTTCCCATTGTATTTATTGTTTGGTGATTTTATTTCTTATCGAGAGTCTTCTTTCCGCTTCCCATAGTCTTTCGGACGTTACCTCGGCGAGTTCGTGAATTTGTTTTTGTTCGCTGACCTCGTGATGGTAAACCTCGTGAGTGACGTGTGCCTCGGTAGGCTTTGATGTCTCGGAGTCGTTTGATATTTGCTTCGACTTCACGTTTAAGATCACCTTCAATCTTTACTTCACCGATAATCTTTCTGATCGCATTTTCCTGATCTGCGGTGAGTTGAGCAGATTTGATACTTGGGTCAACTCCAGCTTGTGAAAGGATAGAGAGTGCTCGTGATCGTCCAACGCCATACAGGGTTGTAAGACCAATTTCGATTCTTTTATTTTCTGGGATAGTGATACCGAGGATACGCATAGATATAATTTGAAAATAGTAGCGCTGATTTAACCCTGTCGCTGCTTATGGCGAGGGTTGCTCTTGCAAACGACATACAAGTAGCCCTTTCGTCGGACTACCTGGCATTTTGCACAAATCTTTTTTACTGATGATTTTACTCGCATTTTAAAGACGTTTTACGATTCTACCCTTGCCGCCATAAGGATCAAGTTCAATTGAAACCTTGTCGCCGATGAGAACACGAATCCTATGGAGCCGCATTTTGCCCGCTAAATAGGTCAATATTTCGTTGTCCTCACCGTCGAGTTTTACTTTAAAAAAAGTGTTAGGGAGTGATTCGGTAACTACTCCGGAAACAGTTTTAACTGATGGTTTTTGATCTTGCATCACAAATATCGCAATGGAGGCTATACTAACAGAAATGACCTATATCCGTCAACGTCTTATTACTGGGTCTCTTCTATTTCCACCCTTATTTTATCGGCATTTTTTGGCATACTGAAAATCCAGATAGGGTGAATTGAGACGCTAGCCCGGTCGACAGATTCGAAATTCGCCAAAATACCCCTTATATTTCCACGTTTTTCACCGGTTAGGCTCTTTGCTACGTCATCTTTGTTTACGTTCCAAACGAAGTCCGCAGTACCATCAAGCTTGAATGTAATATCTTTTGTAGATGCTGGATTAAAGCCAGCCATATTGTCCAAAGTGAAGTGTAAAGAATCAATATTTTCAACAGTTACATCTTTCTCACCGATTTCTGATGACTGCATTGCAAGGTATTTTGACAGTTCATTTTTGTCGAACAAAATTCCGTAGACAGTTCCTTTTTCTTTTATGGTTGCAGTACCAGACGCTTCACCAGCTTCTTGTGGAAGTTCATCAAAATCAAAAGTAGATGCACCACCAAAAAGAACATGAGTGTCGGGAATCTGAGAATTCAAGGCAGACTGTAATTCATTTTTAAGCTGAGTTTCGATTGCTACTTTTGCTGCAGCAGTGTCGTTTGCAGTTACCTTTCGGGCTACACCGACAAATCCGCCTGCAATAGGTGCTTTTGGATCTGATTTTGCTGAGAATTTAGCAAATCTTGGGTCTCCCTTGAAACCAGGAATAGTAAAGTCACCAAGACCGATATTGTACTTTTCTCCTGCAGCATCGGCGTTTACGGATACCTCGACACTTCCTGGTGTTACTACTCCGTTAACAGTCTTTTGGCCCGGAACGACAACCTGAGCTGGAATACGGAAGATCAAACCGCTCGCAGTTTCAAAACGAGTATTAGCAACGAGTGTTTGTGGGTCTGCGCTGTATGAGTTGTAAATGATAATTTTTCCAGTAGCTTTCTTTTCTACTTTTTCTTCTGTTCCAGCGGGGACTTCTTTGCTTCCTTCACGAGTAAGAGTGGCAATTGTGAAATGAAGACCGGTCGCATCGGTACTCATACTGTCTTGGGAGGTTGCCTTTCCGTTAACAGTAATCGGCACATTCGCTTCTTTTGGAACAATTGTTGCTGTGGCAGTTACAAATAGGAATGAGCCTGCATAAATAACCACAAGGAGCGCGACAACGATGGTTGCCCAGACACCAAATCCAGGGAAACCGCTTTTGGTTTTTGGGGTTTTTGGAGGTTTAACACTTTTTGAACCTTTTCGGGTAGGCTGTTCAATTTCTTCAGCCACAACATCCTTTTCAACAACTTCTTTCGGAGCCATTGGCATAGATTTGCTTGTCGGTAGTGGAATATTACGTATTGAACGTTTGCCGGCTGGAACAATGTCTTGGACGAATATCTTTGTCATTATTTTTTTATTTTACAAGATGCTCTGCTTGTTTGTAAACGTTTTTTCTGTCGACAAATCGGTTGTGCAGGTATATTGCGCTTAGAGCAATAAAAATGTTCGGAATATCTCCAGCGCCAAACTCAACAAATTGAGAAAGATTGTCTCTGGAAAGCGATACAGTGTTCGGAATTTGTTTGTTTATGATACCACTAAACAAATTTGAAATCTTTTGATCGGAAACAAAGAAGGCTTTTTGGGGAATAAAGGTTTCTTCTCCTTCTTTTGAATCCTGAAGTGAGTTTAAGAAACGAATTCCCCACTCTTCTGCAAAGGCATTTACGAGCATGGCTACTTTTTCTTTTACGTCTGCCTCGGCACTGTCGTTTGCGTACAGGTTTATCATCGAGGCTGCGAGCTCTGGGTGAGTATCAAAATGAATTGCCGCTTTTCGAATCAAATGATTCTTTCCCATAGGAAAAGAGACCAAAGAATAGATCGAGCCACGACGAACAATCAAAACATCGGTTACCTCGCTACCAATGTCGATAAAGACGAAGTCTTCTTTTGGAGAAAAAAGTGGCAAAATCACATCCCACGCCACGAATGGAAATGTATGGAAAAGAATTTTCTTCGGATGAATGATGGTATAAATTTCTGATTCGACTTTTTCTCGAAGCAGCGACGGCACCATGCTTCCATATACCGCTACATCGAGCGTTTTGGCGGTTTTACCGTATGGGTTTGCGGTTTCATAACCATTGAGCTTGATATGCGAGAGAGCCTTTTCTACAACAACCGAGCCACCGTCGGTAACCCCCTTAAAAATCTCGGCAAATTCCTCAGCGATCAGTTTTTCGACATTTTTTTGCTGCACCGTAAAAGCCTCGTCCTTTTTTACCTGCAATAATTTTGAAAATGAAGAAAACCAAGGCGAGGCAAAGACCACATGGACGTTTTTAATTCGTTTTTTATGCTTATCCTGAAGCGCCTGCATGGTTTTATGCAGCGCAGATAGCATGTACGTAGAAAGTTCTTCAGCGTTTATCTTTTCTTTAACAGGAAATTCCGACTGGTGTGACTGGAGAATGAGTGGGTGTGCGTTTTTTTCGAATACAACAATGGCACCGTAGACGTTTCCGCTACCAATGCTCACAATCACATCGTATTCTTTTACATCAAGTAACGACATGTTACTTATTTTACACTATATTTTTTAGGAGACTACGAACTACAAAAAACTGCCGCAAGTCTATGTTAAAACTGCTTTGATTCTTCGAACGCCAGCAGAAACTGCTTCTTCTTTTGCAATTTTAAAATGTCCAAGCGTGCCAGTATTGGTGACATGTGGTCCACCGCAGATTTCTTGGCTAAAATAATTATTTTCAGTACCCATTGAATACACTTTCACTACGTCAGCATATTTTTCTCCAAAGACACCGGTCGCGCCGATTTCACGCGCCTTTGTAAGCGGCATTTCTTGGAAAATCACCGGTAGGTTCGCCTGAATTTTTTCATTTACGATATCCTCAACCTGCTTTTTCTGTTCGTCGGTCATTTTTTCAGGATGAGCAAAGTCAAAACGCAATCTTTCTGGAGTAATATTGCTACCTTTTTGCTCAACGTGCGGTCCGAGGACTTTTTTAAGCGCCGCGTTCAAAAGATGCGTCGCCGTGTGATATTTGAGAGACATTTCGCTCGTATCCGCGAGACCTCCTTTGAATTTTTGTTCTGCACCAGAGCGAGAAAGGGCTTGGTGTTTTTTTGATTCTTCTTCAAATGAAGCAAGGTCGATCTTAATTCCCTGCTCTTTGGCAATTTCCATAGTGAGGTCGATTGGAAAACCAAAACTTGAAAGCAGAGTGAAAGCATCTTTGCCGGTAATTTCTCCTGCAGCGGCAAGACGAGAAAATTCCTTCAGCCCACTGGTAAGAGTTTTGCGGAATTTTTGTTCTTCTTCTGAAAGAGTGTTTTTAATATGATCAATTTGCGCAGGAATATTTTCGTACGCGCCATCGTAAATTTCTGGAACAGTTTCGGCGATTTTAAGAATGTCGCCTGAAGCAAAACCAAGCGTGTCAGCAAAACGCACTGCCCGACGAATCAGTCGGCGCAAAATGTAGCCACGGTCGGTATTTGAAGGCAAAACACCATCAGCAATCATGAACACGCTGGTGCGGATATGATCGGCGATGATTCTTTCCGCTCGTTCATCTTTTTTTCCGTCTGTTGTAACCAATGATTGAATTTTCTGGATAAGCGGCAAAAAGAGGTCAGTTTCAAAAATGTTATTGGTGCCCTGCATGAGCATGGCGATTCGTTCAAGTCCGGCACCAGTGTCGACGTTTTTTTGTTTGAGTTTTCCGACAATTTCTCCCTCTTTCTTTTCGTATTCCATAAACACGTCGTTCCAAATTTCAACGATTCGTTGTTCGGAATCGACTCGATCAAAATCTTCAATACCGTTTAAATCACCAACATCACCTTTGATGTCATAAAACATTTCGGTACTTGGACCAGTTGGACCAGTCCAGGTATCTTTTCCCTTTACAGATGGCCACCAATTTGCATCAGCGCCCTTATAAAAAATTCGATTTTTTGGAATTCCGGCTTTTTGCCAAATCGCCACAGACTCTTCATCGCGAGCTACGCGTTCGTCGCCAATATAGACAGTTACATAGAGTCGATTTGGATCGAGACCGAGACCTTCGGACTTTGAAGTTAAAAAATCATAACTCCATGCAATCGCTTCTTCTTTAAAATATGAACCAAGTGACCAGTTACCAAGCATTTCGAAAAAAGTGGCATGAGTTTTGTCGCCGATGTCATCGATATCAGTAGTTCGCACACATTTCTGCACGTCGACAATTTTATCGCCCTGAGGATGTTTTGCACCCATCAAAAAAGGCACTAGGGGCTGCATGCCGGCAGTATTAAAAAGCACGGTCGGGTCGTTGACCGGTACGAGTGATGCAGACGGAATCACGGCATGGCCGCGCTTTTCAAAAAAAGCCAAAAACCGTTTGCGGATTTCTGCGGAACTCATTTTTGCGAAAGGTGTCATATCGGGACATTATACGATAATTTAGATTTTGGGCGACTACCGTTAGAATTTTCGCTCGTAGAGTGATTTGACTCTAGGGTTAATTCGTGTTAATTTATCTGCAGAAAGGAGGTGTTATGTACCTGTACCACCGAGTCCCCACTCGAGTGATCGGATCCGTAATTCGACCACTCAACCAGCTAAAGGAGCTGGATCAAGATTTGTACGATTTACAAAAGGCAAAGTACAAGGGAAGAGATGACGTGGCCGAACAAACAATTCCTCCACTTAACTGTGGCTGGGGCGATGTGGTTTTTTTAACCGCCGTGTCGCCCCAAGAACTTCAGAGAGCATTCGCGGAAGCAGGAACAACACTTCAATCCAGGAAGTTCTACCAGATCGAAGCCAAAAGTCTCGATCCAAACCTGATGACTGTCCGGCTCTATCCAGGCGGAAGATACTTTCCACGAGTATTTGTTCCCTTCAACTTGCACGATCTCGAGGAATACTCGAAAGTTCCAACCTGCACCGTTGAGTACTACCGGCTGCAACACCAGACAGGACAGTACATCATGACCTTTCACCACATTCCACACATTCTCTATAAAGGAGCAATCGACGTAAGTGACGTCACCATTGTTGAACTCTAACCCCGCTTAACAGGCGGGTTTTCTTTTACAAAAATTCTTTTAAAATCTGAAAATCCTTCATAAGCGCGCCCTTTGTGCCGCCATTGTAGAGTGCGACTGCTGGATGATACAGCGGCACAACGGTTACTTTTCCATACGAAGTGTTGGCTTCAAACTTTTTTCCATGAAGTTGCGAAATTGGACCAAGGTCAAAATCGAGACCAAATTTTTTCATAATATAGACCATTGAAAATCGGCCAAGAGTCGCGATAACTTTTGGTTGAATAATGTCGATCTGCCGATCCAAAAATGGTCCGTAAAGTTCGATTTCATCCGGAAGTGGATCGCGGTTGTTGGTTGGTCGGTCTTTCACAATATTGGTGACGTACACAGACTGTCGTGGAAGATTGATAGAAGCGAGTAATTCATCCAGAATCCTTCCAGAAGCTCCGCAAAACGGCTTCCCTGTCTCGGCTTCGTTTTTACCCGGAGCTTCGCCCACAAACATGATTTTAGCAAAATGACTTCCCTCGCCAATCACCGGATAAACCTTATTTTTGATTCTTTCTTGAGCAAGAGCTGAACCCTTAATTGCTACGACTTCGTCTTTGATTTTTTTCATTAAATCGTGGCGTTTTGATTCTGAGCTTTCCATGATTTGTTCATAATACCAAAAATTGTCTGGCTAACTGCCACCTCTCCTTAAGGTGGACCACACTGTAAAAACGTGGTATTTTTCTGCCAGAATGTTTCTTACACAGTATCGATCACATGATCAGCCTCAAAAAAGGAACCGCCATGTATCGGAAATCAACTCTGTTGTGTGTCACCCAAGGTACTGCCATCCCTAACCCCAAAGCGGGGACAGACACCTTCGATTCGGACGATGTGATTCTGTCGGAAAAAGGACTGGATCAGGCTAGGAATCTAAGAAGTGCATTGTCTCAGGTTCTCACATTGAGTGGGCTCCCTCTCGATTTCATTATGTGCAGTCGCCTCTCGGCCTCACGTCAGACGGCAATGATCGGAACCGGAAGAGATCCAACAACTGAACAACAAGCGCTCAGCAACCACAGCCCGATCAAAACAAATGCACTCTACGTGCAGCGACAAGATCCGAGTTCTCTACAGCTCATCCACGACGCATTCGGAGAGATCCGAGCATAGGGTGAGGATTTGCGTTTTGTTGACTACATGACAGGTGGTGTCCATAGCACAAACAGCATTAGTGCCCAGAATCTTAAGGTTTTGGGACACTGGGCTGAATGCGCTTGGGTAGACATTCTTCATACACTACTCAGAGACCCTGACAGAAGAACGGGTTTGCTGATTGGATACCCATGTCTGTTGCAAGCGATGCTACTTGCAGCTTCACCAGCCCATCCAGTGCTGTATGACACTGTTCCCGCACCATGCACCGGGTTCATCATTAGTCTCGAGGGATGCACAGTGAAGAGAATCGATCGGTTCAGTTGACTCACAACACTACAAAACCCTGCCCGCAAACGCGGGCTTTTTTTATTAAAACAAGTTCTGATTTGGTTTCGGGGCGTCGGTTTCAGATATTTTTTTCTTTGGAACAGCCTTCTTTTTTACAGCAGAAATTTTTGCCGGTTTTTGCACAGATGATACACGTGGTACATCAGAAACAGAGTCAGGAGTATTAAAAGCCATTTCATTTTTCAAAAGTTCGACATACGAACAAACCTCGCAATCAGGTGCGCCATTTGGGATCTCATTTTTCATCAAACATTCTTTCATTTCTGTTAAAACTCCTTCAATCCAGTCATCAGAGCCTGTGTATGGAATGACTGCCACATCGAATTCGAGTCGACCATCAAAAGATTTGCGATCGGTTTTGCCGTTTACGTATACAAAGTAACCAGTATCAGAAACTTTAAAACCATTTTGTCGAAATAGCCATTGGTAAATTTCCATTTGGCGTTTGTATTGAATTTTCCATTCATCGTCGAGCGTGATTGGGCCTTCTTTGCTAGTGGCTTTGTAGTCGACGATAATTAACTCACCCGCCGGATTTACCCACACATCGTCAATACCACCGCGCAAAAAAAGATTGGTTGGTTTATGAAGAATGCCCACACCGCGTTTCAGAGCGTCTCGCCACTCTTCCATTTTTTCATGTTCAAAAGGCACCGCGTCGATTCCATAGGCTTTCATTAAAGGATGGGTGGTTTGTTTAGCGCGATGAATATCAAATTCTTTCTTAAGAAGTGTGTCGACGGCACTATTGAGAGCAAACGGAGGGCCTTTTGGGCGACCGACACCCAATCGAACATCGAGATAAAAACAGCGCTGACACTGAGTAAAAAGCTCGATTTTGCTTCGGCTGAGTTTGAACGGATTTTTGTCACGTGGATCAAAGAGATACCACTGTCTTTTTTTAGTTGGAAATCCCATGGTGGTTACATCGCTTACATCGCACCGATTTCGTCGATAATTTTTTGAGCTCGATCTTTGTGAATCCCAAGATCGGTCAAAGTCGAAATATTTCCACGAACTTGTTTACAAAGCACGAGACCATTTTCCAAAAGAAGCTTGAGATCGCTTCCTTCGATATCATTGAGACACGTGATTGGCATCAAGTCGCCGTCCTCGATCAAATCCTGCAGGTTTCCTTTAACTGGATAATTCCAACCAACCATCTTGAGACCCTTGCACATACCGTATTCAATCGCGGTGGTGGTAAATTTCGTATTTGTAATAAGCCAAAATTCATCGAGCTTGCGACGTTTGCCACCATACATATGAGTCGCTTCTACGAGGTCATCAAAACGTGCTTTCACATACAGAGCAATTTTAAGATCACTTTTGAGGCCGACTTGGTTATGAAATTTTGCTTCAGACATAATCAGTTTGGAATCATTCCAAGCCACAACGTCGACTTCGTGCATAACACAACCACCCGTAACCATTTGGTCGGTTTCGGTTTCGTATCCAAGATTTTTAAAAATTTCTGCCACAAACTTTTCGAACGGAAATCCTGACGGCCCGAGACTAGCCACACCTTTTCTAAGTGAGTACGCACGAGCCGCGGGCTTTTCTAGTTTATGTAAAAGGAAAAATGCATGTTTATAGATTTGGGCTGTGGTCATTCCATCGGTGATTTCCTTGCGAACATGATCGATGACATCGGCGGCAATTTCTGGACTGGCTTTAGAGCGCAAAAGAGATTGCTCGAGCTTGTTGGCATCAAATGCTTCACGCTGACCGTTCGCCTTAAGAATGAATGGGGTATTTTCTGACATGTATGTATTTTACCTTAAATATTTCTTAATGTTTGCCATATGCTCCTCGAAAGTTTTGGTGTAATGCATTATCCCTTCTTTGTCTGTGAGAAAGAAAAGATAGTCGGTTTTGGTTGGATTCAAGGTGGCGCGGATGGAATCGAGACCGGGATTTGAAATAGCTGTCGGTGGCAGCCCTTTGTATTTATACGAATTATATGGAGAATCGATTTCGAGGTCGTCTACCGTAATATCCTTTGTGGTTTTGCCATTAATGTATTTGAAAGAAACATCAACTTGAAGCGGCATATGCGTATCAAAACGTCGCCACAAAATGTCAGCAACAATCTGTCTGGTTTCAAAAACTCTTGCCTCTAATTCAACAATAGAAGCCATAGTGACAATTTCCTGCAAAGTCCGACCAGAATTTTCAATATCATCCATAAGCGGTTCAACACGAGTAGTAAAATTTTCTTCCATGATATCCATGACTTTTTCTGGAGTCACGTTTGGCAAGAAAAAATATGTGTCTGGAAACAAATAACCTTCATGGGTTATTGAAAGAAATTTTTCAGAATCAAAATTTGGAATACGGTCTACTAAAAGCTTCGCAATATCAAATTTATTTAATCCTTCAGGAATGGTGACCTTGATCGGATTAAGATTAAAATCCCCCGTGAGGATTCTTCTGGTAACTCCAAGCGTGGTTAAACGAGTATCAAATACGTATTCTCCAGCCACAGCACCTTTTTCTTTCAAAAAAATAAATTTTGCGGCGAACTTCAACAAAAGTTTAGACCGAATATATCCATCTTCTTTAAGCTCAGAAGAAATTTGGTCTAACGTCATACCGTCTTCGACTGAAATCATCGTGCCCGTTTTGAATGTCTTCGGAGCAGAATTTGCCATAAAAAAAACTCCCACGAGCAATACAACAAGAAAAACACCTGCCGCTATGTATGCGTGTGTTCGTGAGCCAAGAGAGAAAATCATATTGGGAGATTTGAAGGAGCCTCGCTCTTTCGTGAAGGGATCTTTGTAAGTGTCGGTGTACCGGCGACTTTTCCAGGCAAATGAAAGATCGTTGCTAATTCTTCGGTATTCAAAATAAATGGTTTCGCTCCGTAATGTTTATATGGAATCTGGAAGAAGGATCGAAGTTTGTATGAATTCAAAAATTTTTGTTTCATTTCGAGCAATTTTTTGCCACGGAAATTCTGCCACGGATAATCAAAATCAGTTACTTTCGATGGTCTGAATCCATTCAATGTTTCAGAATTATATTGTCGAAAACTACCCATCAAACCAGAAATTGCCGAGCCGTCATACGACTCTTTCCGCCCAAGATACATCGCTCGAATACCAACCTCGAATGGAATTTTTGAAAGACTTCTTTCAAGAGCGGCAATGGTTTCCTTTTCTCCCATAGTCGGAGCACGACGAACTCCATCCTCATCATCTCCGCCGTTAATTTCTTCGATTTTTTTCTTAATTTCCTTTTTTCCTGCTTCGGTCCAATCAGGTCTTTTTGGCCACACAATGTCGCTCTTAAAGCTCATTTTTCTATGCGCCTGAATCATAATCTGAATCCACACCTGTTCACCAGCTTTCATTGATCCCAAATATTCAAGCACTGAGGTCATCGGATCAATTTTTGATTCTTCTTCCTGCTCTCGGTCGAGGCCATAATCAACATAGGTTTTAATTGGATAGACATCGGCTTTTGTAAGTTTAAAAGCAACTGCAAAAAGGTCGGTTTTTCCTGGTTCATAAAAGAAATCCTTCGTGTAATCTTCGACTTCAGAAATTTCTACTCCCGGATACTGAGCGTAAAATTGTGACTCTATATGTTTACGAAATTTTGGTTGTGTCCAAACGAAAAAATGAACTTCGCCACCAATTGATACGAGTTCGAAACTAAACCATGGTCTATGTTTACCTTTGATGAATGCTTCAATATATGTAGAATTCGCCATTTGCTGCAATGACGTAAAAATAATTTCCATTGCAAGTGGCGTTTTAAAAACATCTCGTGGCAATCTGATTTCAAGCAACACACTTCCAGACTTCAAAATAAATTGGGTGCGAATGTACTTGATCCAAATCTCCATAAAAATAACAAAGAGAAAAATCGGCAACCATACTGGAGAGGTCGCGAAAAAGAACTTTAATACCAAAAGAAAAAAATCAATGCGAAGTGTTGAGAAGGCGTCAAATATCATGACAATAGTATACCAAACGAAAAAATCCCCTGCTGGGGATTTTGGTTCGAACTCTGGATAGAGTGTTTTGGTTTATACGAGAGAGTATCGGTTCTGTTTGTCCTTCTTGAAGAATTTTGTGTTCTGGAGATTGACGATAATGGTGTTTGGTTTGACGTATCGTTCCTTCAAAACCTTTTCAATGATCTTTTCTTTGGTCATCGGTCCTTCTTTGTCGATTACTTTCTTGATGACGTCTTTTACAACACCACTCATATAACCCCACTCTGCGAGCGCATAGAGACCGCGGCCAACAAGTACAAATCGAGGATCTTTGATGAGTTCGTTATGAGTTGTGGCGACGTGAGCCTTTTTATTGAAGACTTCGGTGATCAAACGAGCAACTTCTCGGAAGTGAATTGGTGAGCCATGCTTTCGGATAACCAAGAAGGCATAGTCTCGAACACCACGAGCGTTGATATTTGAAGATTTTGACTTACCCCATTCACCAAGAGGGTTCTTGTCGAGAGATTTCGACATAGTGAGCCATCGTTTGATGACTTCTTCGTTCTTATATTCCTCTGAAACGTCTTTTATGTATGAAAGAAATGAGTCGATGATCTGAGCTTCTGGAACAATCGCTTCATCGTCGAGATCACTGTAGATCTTGCGAAGTGATGAATGAATAGTCTCAGCTAATTTGTGATCGATGTGCCATCGAGCCTTGAACTCATCATCTTCTTTGTTCTTTTTAAAGTCTTCTCCGACAACCAAAAGGAAGTGAAAATGATTTTGCATTGATTTGTCAGCAGAGAGATGGTTCAAAAGATCATGCTCAGACATGACACCGCCAAGCGATCGGAGCTTTTCTTTTAATTCTTCGAATACTTTCTTTTCCTTTTCGTATTCTTTAGATTTTCGGATATTCGCAATTGAATGATTTTCGATTTGTCGAACTCGCTCACGAGTAATGCTGTACTTTTTACCAATTGACTCAAGAGTCATTTTCTTGGTTTCAGTTCCAAGACCATATCGTCCTGAAATCACATCTCGGCCACGATCAGAAAGCACACCAAGTAATCGTTTGGTGATTTGCTTTGCATTGAATGTCACTGCTACTGGTTTTGAATTTTTGTCGCTCATGGCGTTATATGTGGCCCCACAACCTCTAATAATTTATTTGATGCGATAGATTCTACTATTCAAGCATAAAATAGTCAATCCGCCTTGACAGAGACCCGATTTCAAGCGTTTTTTAACCAACAACAATGTTTATGAGCCGGTTTTTAACAAAGATAATCTTCTTAATTTCAGCCCCATTGAGCCATTTTTTGACGTTTTCGAGGCTAAGTGCCTGTTTTGTAACATCTTCCTCAAGCGTATCTGGAGCAACCTGGAGTTCCCCTCTCATCTTGCCATTTACCTGAACAACGACCGTAACCATATCTGCAATGATCTTCATCGGGTCAGCCTTTGGCCATTCACTCAAATGAATCGACTTTTTATTTCCTAACGCAGTCCAAAGCTCATCAGTAACGTGCGGCGCGAGAGGTGCGAGTAAGCGCAAGAACAAAGACCAGGATTCCTTGCTAATCACCGTCTGATTTTCAAATTCTTTTGAAAGAATCATGAGACTTGAAACAACAGTGTTGAAACTAAAAGTTTCGATGTCTTTAGTGACTTTTTCAATAGTCGCATGAAGCAGACTTTCGAGTTTTTTCTGATCGTCAGTAGATTCGTTTTCTGAACTCACCTTCTTTTTTCCTTTCTCAACTTTTTCGCTCAATCGCCACACACGGTCAATAAATCGGCGGGAGCCAATAATACTTTTGGTGTCCCAGGCGCTCGCCTGGTTGAACGGTCCCATAAACATTTCGTAAATTCTGAATGTATCAGCGCCATAGGTCGTAACAATTTCGTCTGGATTGATAACATTTCCAAATCGCTTGCTCATTTTTCGGCCGTCTTCAGCAAGAATCAAACCAACATTGTGAAGTCGAGCAAATGGTTCATCAACAGTCACAACTCCAATATCAAAAAGGAATTTGTGCCAAAAACGTGCGTAGATAAGATGACGAGTAGCATGTTCAGCGCCTCCAACGTACACATCAACTGGATCCCAATATTTTTCTTTCTTTGGATCGACAAGTTTTTTGGAATTTTTGGGATCCATGTACCGCAAGTAGTACCAACAAGAACCCGCCCACTGAGGCATTGTGTTAGTTTCGCGTTTTGCCTTACTTTTGCATTTCGGACATTTCACATTGACCCACTTTTCGATCGCCGCAAGCGGTGACTCACCTGTTCCCGTCGGCGCATAATTTTTAACTTCAGGAAGTTTTACAGGCAAATCTTTTTCTGGCACAGGAACCACTCCGCATTTTTCACAATGAATAACTGGAATCGGTTCACCCCAATATCGCTGACGAGAAAATACCCAGTCGCGGAGTTTGTATTTGGTCACCATGCGACCGCCAATTTCTGAAACAATTTGTTTTGCCGCAATATCAGATACCATCAAGTCGAATTTACCAGAATTAACCATAATGCTTTTCTCATCGACACGATTGTCATGATGCAAATGAGTTCTGCCGGGAAAAGCGTCGGGAGAAATAACCCGACTCCAAATAAGACGCATGTCAGTTACCCAATCAAGGAGTTTGTCGACTTCATTTTTTGAAACCCAAACAATTTCATGAATGGCATTCTCTTCAGCAGTAATTTCATTTCGATCGCCATTTTGAAGTTCAAAAAGTACTGGATTAAAGTGCGCCCAGCGATTTTCGTTTTTAACCGCATGGTAAAACTGAGCATGAACCGTGCTACCCAAATTTTTTATAAATTTTGGATTTTTGTAGCCAGTTTCTTCGATAATTTCCCGGGCTCCGGCTTGCTCCAACGTTTCGCCCTCCTCGATTCCACCAATAACGAATCCTCGCCAGTCGGTCTTTTTCCATTTTAAGACAAGATATTTGTCCTCTGACCAAT
>JAHFLV010000039.1 GCA_023264565.1 Candidatus Zambryskiibacteriota bacterium | reverse complement strand
ATAATAGAGAACGGTAGCAAATGATCGAAAAATATCTGGGCGTCAGGAATTTTCTGGAAACGCAAAAATAGCATGAGCCAAAGTGAGAGAACGACAAAGAATATGTCCCCAATAAACAAGAGCAAAGCCTCGTTTTTGTTTGTGGTTACCATGAGATTGATAGGCCTATCTTATATGGAAGCGTCCCGGCCGGCAACATGCGGTTATATAGGGTCATGCTAAGATATACGCAACAAACCGCCATGGGGAAAAAGAAAATACTGTTTGCCATAACAAAGGGAAACTGGGGTGGAGCACAAAAATACGTTTTCGATCTCGCAACCAACCTACCAAAAGAGCAATTTGACGTAACTGTTTTGTGCGGCGAAGGTGCCAAACTTGAAGAAAAACTAACACAAAAAGGTGTTCGAGTTATTCGTCTTCCCTCTCTTGGTCGAGACATTCATTTTGTTAAAGACTTCACCACTTTTTTTGATGTATATAAAACTCTCAAAACAGAGAACCCGGATATCTTACATTTAAACAGTTCAAAAATTGGTGCCATGGGGGCACTCGCCGGCCGTCTTGTTGGTATCAAAAAAATAATTTTTACCGGACACGGCTGGGCATGGAACGAGGATCGCTCTTTCTTTTCCAAAACAATTCTCACCTCAATTCATTGGATCACGGTGTTACTGGCACATACAACTATTTCCGTATCAGCAGAAATCCGCCGCCAGATTCTTCGACTCCCCTTTATTCCAAAAGGAAAAGTTATTGTCATATACAACGGTATTTCTCCAACTGAATATCTAGAGCGTTTTGCCGCTCGGGCGGCACTCAACGGCCAAATCACCGAAAAATTTTGGGTTGGCACAATTTCTGAACTTCATAAAAACAAGGGGCTCGATATTCTCATTAACTCATTTGCGGATATATCAAAAAACCAACAAGACATCACGCTCGTAATTATTGGTGACGGTGAGGAACGCGAACGTCTCACTACCCTTATCAACTCCCTTAATCTTTCAAAAAAAGTTCATCTGCTTGGTTTTTTTGAAAACGCTCAGCAATACCTCAAGGCCTTTGATGTATTCGTGCTCGCCTCCCGCACGGAAGCATTCCCATATGTACTACTCGAAGCTGGCCTGGCCCAGTTGCCCGTCGTAGCAACACATGTTGGTGGCATTCCAGAAGTAGTTATTCCGGACAAAAATGGCCTTCTTATTCCCCCATCCGATCACTCCGCCCTTAAAAACGCGATTCAGCAGCTCCTCGACGACAGTTCAGCTGCGGCAACCTTCGGACACAACCTCAGAAAAACCGTTGAAAAAAGTTTTGCAGTTGACGCTATGGTTCAAAATACTTTAGACGTATATAATTAAGTATCAATAAGTATAAAAAAATATGAATAAGCGCGGCTTCACATTAATTGAAATTCTCGTTGTTGTTTCAATCGTTGGTCTTGTTGGCAGTGTGGCTCTCGCCAATCTTCAAGGCGCAAGAGATAAAGCCCAACTTGCTGCCGGTCAACAATTCCACGCGTCGCTTCAGCACACATTGGGCGCGGAAACTATCGGTCGCTGGGGTTTTGATGAGGGTAGCGGTAGTGTCGCGCACGACAGCTCGGGCAACTCTCTTGATGGCACAATAGTCGGCGCAGTCTACGTTCCAGAGGGCATCTCGGGTTTTGCTCTTTCCTTTGACGGAAACAGCTACATAACAGGTTCAAACTTCCCCGTCCCAGGAAACAGCACGGCGATGACTATCTCAGCTTGGATTAAACCAACAAACATCGCGGCAAATAATACATTATTCCAAGTCGGTGATTCAGGATGCACCGTGTATAAAACAGCAATGCGAGGTGGCCAAATGTACATGGCCTCTGCTTCATACGACACAGTATACACAGACGTAGGTGAATTCGTGCCAGCGGACTCTCCAATAACTCAAAATCGCGAGGTTGAAAATAATTCATGGCAAGATATTGCCGTGGTCTTCAACACAAATACCGTTGATACCTATATAAACGGCACTCTTAAAGGCTCCATCTCCACAACACCAGCACCTGGCTGTACAAGCCGAACATGGTCAATCGCAGGCGACGGCACACTCACCGTGGGTGCTGGCTTTAGAGGCCTCATGGACAACGTCCAGGTGTACGGCTCAGCACTTACCGCTTCAGAAATTGGTAAAGAATACGCGGAGAATCTTTCAAAACACACATCTACCCTCGCCGATCGCTAAATTAATATTTTAAATATTTATACACATCATGAGCGACGAAGTAAAATTTGAAGAGGAAGAAATACTAGTTGATCGCGCGTCTCAAATTTCAAGACGATCCACAATCACCAATCTCATTTTAAAAACAGGTTTGGCAAAAAATGACTCTCAGGCCAACTACGTGCTGATTGGCGTTATGGCAGTCTGTCTTCTCCTCACTATTTTTGTTATTTCTCGGTATCTTTTGTAGAAAATTTATCTTAGCTCCTACTAGCATCTAACCGGTAATTCCTAGAATTTCATTTTGAACCATGTCTCGATGGGCAGTTCTTCCATATTTTGCCATGCTTGAAATAATTCCAAGAGCCGTAAACTCCACGAGCAAATGACTACCACCATAGCTCATAAATGGCACGGTAATACCTGTCACAGGCAATAGACCAACATTCATTCCAATATTAATAATTAAATGTGCCACAAATAAAATAGAAATACCGATACCGAAAAGGGTTTCAAAATTAGTGGCACCGCGCGAGGCGTTCGAAAGAATTCGCCATAACAAAATACCAAATAATCCGAGAAGGATCGTTGCCCCGACAAAACCCCACTCTTCGGCAAAGGCTGCAAAAATAAAGTCAGTTTGATATTCAGGTAAGAAGAGTAATTTTGACTGCGTACCGTAGCCGATTCCCTTTCCAAGCAACTCACCCGAACCGACAGCGATCATCGATTGATACGCGTTATAGCCTGCACCCTGAATGTCTGCCAATGGATAAATAAAAGAAAGAATGCGCTGCTTTTGGTAGTCATGGAATACAAAGGTCCACATCATAGCACCTGAAATAAGACCAACAATAAACACAGCCAGCAAATGCTTTTTAGAAATTCCGGACACCATCACCATGCCGAACCAAATCAAGAAGATCACCACCGCAGAACCAAAATCCGGCTGAAGAATAATGAGCAAAAAGAGGATCATGGCATAGAGCCCTGATACCAAAATATGGCGAATATGTGCAATCTCAACGTGACGCCGTGAAAAATATTTTGCCAGTAACAAAATGAGAACAATTTTTGCTGGATCAGATGGCTGAAAAGAAAAGAAACCCAAACTAAACCAGCTCTTTGCGCCATTTGCCACATGACCCAAACCAAACAAAAGTAACAGCGTAGAACAGATTATTGCAAACAAAGTCACAATAAATCTTGTTTGTCGCAAAAAACGAAAGTCGATCAGCGAACATATAAGGAATGAAATCGCCGCGACACTAATCCAAATGATTTGTCTGGAGAAAAATGGACTCTCCCCAGTAAACGAACTCATGGTTACCAAACCGGCACCAGACACCAATAACGCGCTACCGAACATTACCCAATCAATATTACGGGCAACAGACTGAGCAAAAGAGAAAATGTTTTTAAAAACCTGGAACATGGTCTAGGTATGATACCGAAGTAGAAACACTTTCGCTACCAGTCGAATTTACCAGCTTTTTGGAACAACTCGTGGAATGATTTCAACAACACTTGGACCCTCTTGAGATTCAAATGGTGATGGCCACGTAAAGGTCACATGAGTCGACTGGTCTTTATCTAAACGATCAACAAAAGTTCTTGAAGTCGCAATCGCATTTCCCTTGTCGTTATACACAATTGCCACGAGTTCAATTTGCTCTACAGCAACAAGAGAATTATTTTTAACCGTTGCATCAACACGTGGAGTTTTTGTTTCTCCAGACAAAATGTTTTGGGTTACTTCAAGATCCGGCGAAGCATCCATATTTTTTCGCCATTCAATGTCGTTTCCAAAAGAGAATGTCACTCGAGCAGGTACTTGGGATTGAGTAGAAATATTCGGTTCAAAAACTGCAAAAGCTTTATTTTTTGGAATAAAAGTTCGGCCAGATTTAGTACCAATGAGAAAATTATTTGTATCGTAAAAATTAAAGGTATAGGTACTCAAACCTTCCGAACTTACGTTTGGATTTTCAATATAGGCCACCGCGGTATAAATACCATTCGCAACTTTGAACGAACGACTCCAAAGAATGGTTGGATCGAGCGCTTCAAAACTACAGAGAATTTCGCATGACCCGCCGCAATCAACCCCGGTTTCATCGCCATTTTGTTTGCCATCAAAACAGGTTGGCACTTTGTGCAAAATCACGAATGTGGGAA
>JAHFLV010000038.1 GCA_023264565.1 Candidatus Zambryskiibacteriota bacterium | reverse complement strand
AGGCTTTTGACCATTCTGATTCAGTATTGGTTGAAGAATATATTAAAGGCAGGGAAGCCAGTTGTGGAGTAATCGATGGAAGTACTGGAAATAACATATTCGCGCTTCATCCTTTAGAAGTCAGAGACCAAACCGCAGACACGGTCACTGCTTTGAGTCCCGTAGAAATTCAAAAAATCCAGCAGGCAGCAATAGACTCACACAAACTCCTTGGTTTGCGTCATTATTCAGAATCAGACTTTATCCTTAACCGGTTTGGTGTCTATATTTTGGAAACAAATACCCTTCCTGAACTTCACACTGAAGCAACTTTTTCTAAAAGCCTACACGCGGCTGATATTTCCTTTACTGAATTTTTAGACCACGTTATTGATCTTGCGCTCGAGAACCGATAGTCGAACGATATATACTCCGACTACAAAAAGTGCGGTCGAAATACCCGCTGAAGTCATGCAGTAGAGACAAATTTGTTTAATAGAGAAAAGCTGAAGTCCAACGAGCCACAGAGAAACCGCAAAACCTATTGCTGACGCACATGCTGCAAACACTGCAAGTTTTTGCTTATGCGAAGTTAGGCTGGCAAGCGTGATCACAAACAACAGTAGATAGTTGATCGCGCCTATAAGTGAAATTGGTACGCCAAACAGGATACTCCACTTGCTTGTAAGAACCGTAGAACAACCCTCTACAATTCCACATGGCGGTATGACGCCAATATAGTGTTCGACTGTTAAGAAAACAGCATCGATGAAACCGATAATAGTAAGTACGAGAAATGCAATCGTAAGTTTTTTACTGAGTGACATTTGTTTTATACACCGTTGTAGAAGTGCCTTTTTCGGTTGTATTTACTGAACCATTTTGAAGTTCCTGATCAATAACCGCTTTGAAAGCATCATAACCAGCTGGGTTGTCGATTCGTACACCATTCAAAAAAAATGTCGGAGTGTATGAAATACCAATTCGATTTCCTTCCACGACAGCTGCGTCAATTTTGTCTTGCAATTCGCTTGAGTTGTAATCTTTTTCGAAAGTTGCGGTATTAAGTCCAAGAGTTTTTGCGTATCCAACAACGGTTTTTTCTATGTCGCCAAGAGTTTCCCATTTTGCTTGGTTTTCAAAAAGCATGTCATGCATTTCCCAGAACTTACCCTGTTTACCAGCAGCTTCTGCGGCGAGTGCCGCAGCTTTTGAATTTGCATGCATTGGAAGCGGGAAGTGTCGGTATACAACGGCAATATCTTTACCCATATCGGTAATAAGTTTGTTTACGATAGGGTTGTAATACGCGCAGGCTGGGCACTGAAGGTCGCTGTATTCAGTAATAACCACTTTGGCGTTTGGATTACCCTTAACCCAATCTTCAGATGTAATTGGATTTTCTATGGCAAGATTTCCATCAGCGGTTCGTGGTGGTTCATAATGCTGAACCAAAAAAACAATACCCCAGACAACAAGTCCGAGACCTACAACAGCAGAAGTCCAAATAGAGATCTGGCGAATAATTTTTGAGGTTTTCTCTGATCGTTCTTTTGAGACTTTTTCTTGTTCACGAGCCAGCTTTTCCTGCTCGTATGTTCGCTGTTTGTTTTGTGTATTATTTTGATCTGTATTCATGGGGCCAGTCTAACATTTTTACTTGGGGTTGCGAACAGTTTATTTTCGAATATACTTATCCAGTGCACAGTATCTTTGTGTGAAGGTGTGATCAATCGCGGGCCGTTAGCTCATCTGGTAGAGCACCTCATTTGCAATGAGGGGGTGGCAGGTTCGAGTCCTGTACGGTCCACAAAAACGTGCGAAACCCCATAATTTAGTTGTTTGTATGCACACCATTCTTTTGTATTACAAATATGTTTCTATCGCTGATCCGAAAAAACTCCGTGATGAGCATTTTGAGCTATGCACCAAACTCGGCTTGAAGGGGCGCATCATCATTTCAAAAGGCGGTATCAATGGAACAGTTGAAGGTCTACACGAAGCAACTGATGCCTATATTGCCGAAATGCAAAAGGATTCTCGATTCGCTGATGTGGATTTTAAAAAGAGCCAGGGGACAGGTGCGGCTTTTCCAAAACTCTCAATAAAAGTGCGCACAGAAATTGTCACTCTTGGAAACGGTGTTCATGACGATGGCTTCAAAAAAGCCAGTCATATTTCTCCTGATGAATTCCAGAAATGGATTGATGAGAAAAAAGATTTTGTGGTGATCGACATGCGAAATGAGTATGAATACAAAGTCGGCCAATTTGAAGATTCTCTTGTGTTGCCAGTCCAAAATTTCCGAGAAATTCCTGAAGCTCTTGAAAAAATGGGAGTATTTGAAGAATTAAAAAACAAAACTATCGTGCCAGTATGCACGGGCGGAGTTCGCTGTGAAAAGGCAACCAGCTATCTTGTTGAAAAAGGTTTTACAGACGTGCATCAGCTCGAAGGCGGTATTGTTCGATATCTCGAAAAACATCCGGGCAAAAAATTTAAAGGCTCACTGTATGTTTTTGATAACCGAATTATCGTGAACTACGACTCTCCTGAACAGCATACGGTGATAGGAAAATGTCATATGTGTGGCGCACCCTCAGAGCGTTTCATTAATTGCGAATATTTAGGTTGCCACGATCACGTTATTTGCTGCGAGGACTGTGGTGCGGGTGGTAATTTTTGTTCAAACACCTGCCGTGAAAAACACGTCTCAGAGCAAGTTGTTCTGTCTCATTAACGATAGCGGTTTTGACTCGCAACCGCTTTCCTTGTAAATCGTCTATACTACAAGAAGCACGACAGTAGACCGAACTGTCGCGCTCATAGGTTTTATAAGACTAACTAAAAAATAATGGAACAAAATAATACGTATAAATATCTCTCGGTTGTGCTTGCGATTATCGCTATCGTTTTTGCGGTTCTTTATTTTACAAAGAAGAGTGATACAGTCACTGAAACCTTCCAGGATGTTTCAACAAAAGCAGCTGAATGCCGAACAAAGATTGCTGATTGGCAGCAAATGAATGGTGGTAAGGCCACAACAACTGAAGATGCTCGTGAAGATTTGATGAATATCTTGAACGACTGCCAAGATACCTTCCAAAATAGCCAAGAAAGAATCTAGTTATTCTCGTTTCTATTAAAAATCGGGCCATAAGTATTGGTCCAAAACAAAACCCCCTCGGTCAGTGCAAGGGGGTTTTGTTGTATGGGGTCGGAGAAAAAACTAGTTTTCGATTTTAATATTTTTTATTTTTTCTTCATATTTCGACAAAAGTTTGGAAAGTTGGGTCAAACGATCGACACAAGTAACAGGATCATATGTTGTTGCAGTATTACTTTCACAAACAGCAAGTGAATCTTCGTACTGGGCGACTTGGCTATCTACGTTCTTGAGTTTGATTACCTCTCGGTGAGATTGAAACCAGCCAACGCTTGTTACGATAAGACCTAAAACCAGAATGCCGGTGATTGCCATTAATTGTTTATTTCTATCCATATTTTTTGATTAGTGATACCTGCATATCATAATACATCTAGAAAAAATCCATAAGTATTGTAGACTTGTAATGATGTCGGCCACAGGTCGTCCTAACCAATGGATAGAGATTTCGAAAAGCAATTTCTGGAGGTATATAAGCAAAATGCTGATGCTATCTTTCGATATTGCTTGATGCGTGTTTCTGAAAGGGAATTAGCCAAGGATATTGCTCAGGATACCTTTACAAAGGTTTGGCAGTATGCCGGTAAGGGTGAAAAAATCACTAATTTACGAGCTTTTTTGTTTACGACTGCTCGAAATTTGATTATCGACCAATATCGCAAGAAAAAGGTCAGTTCACTCGACAGCCTCATGGAGGAGGGGTTCGATGTGGGTGTAGAAATCGAACAAGGCCTTTTCGACAAAATCGACGGTGCACGAGCGATGGCTTTTATTGGTTCCATTCCCGACAAATACCGCGATGCCATTTACATGCAATATGTTGAAGGGCTCTCTGTAAAGGAAATAGCTGAAATCACCGGCGAATCCGAAAACAACATTTCCGTCCGAATTCACCGCGGTTTACAGAAACTCCGCAGTATTTTACGTGAACAAGAAAATCATGAATAACGAAAAAGACATTTTTTATACGATTGTTGAAAAGGCTAAAGAAATTGGCCTTACAGAGCGTGAACGAACGACTCTTTTTAAAGCTGTCGACACATATGTCGCTCGCAATCCAATTGCTGTTCAAACGACTCCTGAAACCAAAACTGTTTCTCCAACAAACGCTCCAGCCGGGGTGCCAAAAAGTAATGGTTTTGGAACGCTCGCGTTTCCTTCTTTTGTTTCAAATTGGAACACCTTTGGGCTCCGGGCTTCATTTGCCTTTGTGGTGGTGCTTTTGGTTGGTGCTGGAACGTCTTTTGCAGCCCAGAGTACCTT
>JAHFLV010000037.1 GCA_023264565.1 Candidatus Zambryskiibacteriota bacterium | reverse complement strand
ACCAATGTTTAATGACAGCCACTACAGCCTTTCTCTTTTTAAACGGAAGATCTGTATGTGGTTCATCTGCACCCCCTCTTTTTATAAAGATTGGCTCAAGAACTTCTTTTGAAGGTACGTTAAATTTCTTTGCAAATTCAAAATCACGTTCATCATGCGCAGGCACAACCATGATCGCACCAGTTCCATGGGTCGCGAGTACATAGTCAGCCACAAAAACTGGAATTTTTTCTTTGGTCGCTGGGTTTACAGCCCACACACCGTCGAGTCTTATGCCGGTCTTTTCTTTCTGCGCATTTGTTCGATCAATATCAGTTTTTTGAGTCGCTTCTTTTACATATGTACGCACAGCATCGGCATTGTTTAAAACCCCAACGTGGTTTTTGTCGAGCGCAAGTGTAATCCAAATATGTTCAGGAGAAAAAATAAGTGCAGTTGCACCAAAAACCGTTTCTGGACGAGTAGTAAATACAGGAATTAAGCCCGGCTTTTGGCCGTGTTCAAATTCAATCGGAAAATCAATCTCCGCACCCTCGCTTTTACCAATCCAGTTTCGCTGAGATTCTTTAATAGATTCTGGCCAGTTTAAACCAGGAAGGCCGTCGAGAAGTCGCTCGGCATAATCAGTAATTTTCAAAACCCACTGACGCATTGGCCGTTTTTCCACAACCGAACCACAGCGTTCGCATTTACCGTCATCGAGATCTTCATTTGCAAGGCCAGTCTGGCAGGAAGGACACCAATTAATCGGCTCATGTGACTGAAACGCTAAACCCTTTCTGAGGAGCTGCAAGAAAATCCATTGTGTCCATTTGTAGTATTTTGGATCTGTCGTATTTACTTCTCGAGTCCAGTCATAATTGAAACCAATAATAGAGAGCTGCTCTTTGTAGCGTTTAATGTTTTTTTCAACAGCAATACGAGGATGTACTTTATTTTTAATCGCATAATTTTCGGCAGGCAAACCAAAGGCATCCCAACCCATTGGATGAAGAACGCTGTAGCCATTCATTTTCTTGAAACGAGCATATATGTCGGTGGCAATATAGCCCTTTGGATGACCGACATGGAGACCTTCGCCAGACGGATACGGAAACATATCGAGCACGAAAGACTTTGGTTTTTTGGCGTCGGCCCCTTGTTCACCACCAGCTGTTTTATAAACCTTCTTTTTAGACCATTCCTTCTGCCATTTCGCTTCTATTTTTTTATGGTCGTAGTCTTTCATGGATGTTGTTATTTGCTCAAAGAATATAAGAAAAAAGCCGTTCTGTAAAACGGCCTTCTTCTAGATATCCTTATTTTAAAGGAGATTATGGCTATTGGAACCTACCGGGCAACCGGAGCGTACAAAGCTGGGTCGATGGTTCGAGTAAAGCAGAAATGGCCCTCAGAATGCTTCCAATTGTCCTGAGAAGCTCCCTTAGCGATACTCATGTCATTTACACCATAGTAAGGATCAGCGTAGTCGTATGTCTGATTTTCGGGACTTGCCGCGTGGAAATTCGCGCAGAGTTCGAAAGAAAGATTCGAAGTCGCTTTGTATTCGAACTGCATGCCGGTTTCAGGATCCATGCTATCGGCCATACCAGAGATTGAATCATCAAGGTCGTTCAATGTTTTTGGCAAAGCCTTTTTCAACTGATAATAATTTACGATGCTGTACTGGGTATTTCGAAGACTATCAACTTTTTGCTGATCAAGTCGCAAGTTTCGCTGCTGCGCAGGTGAACCCATGATTACAAAACCACCGATAATCGACGCGAGAACAAGCACGACTGAAATTCCGGCAAAGACTTTTGTCATGCCTGTGGTGCTTCCGGCTGGTCGTCGCAAATCCCAAAGGTAATACCCAAAAATGAAACCAGTTACTACAAGCACCGCCAAAACCTTAAGTGTAAATCGAGTCGTAATCTCTCCACCAAGGAAGGAGTTGATGAGAACAACAAGGTCAGTTGCAATCGCAACACCGGTAAGGAAAAGAGTGATGAACGTCAGCCACTTTTTTACTCCAAGAGTGCGCTTTTCGGGCACTGCTTTGTAGTCACGACCCAAAAGCCATGAAAGCAAAAGGTAGAGCGGGAAAATAATAATAAGGGATGCAATCGCCCAGCGAATGCCACCAGAATATGGATCAACATAATAACCGCTATACAAAGCGTCAGGATACGCAGTGTTGATTATCTGAAACAAAAGCGTAATAAGGCTGATTGAGCTCACATACAAGGCCACCATTGAGGCTACATGTAGAAAGAAATCTTTTGGAGTCATTCGTACTGGATTCATAAGTTTTAATAAATAGTAATAAAATCAGTATAACAAAATTCAACCGATGTTTACTTTCCCAACATTTTTTTAAGTTCCTCCCCATGCTCACTCATAACCTGCATTGCAGCGTCTTGCTGAGACATGCCACCATCTACTTTTGATTTAATTTTTTCACCAAGAGTCTGGAAAAATTCCGGATTCTTTTCCATTGCATTGATAATCATTTCAACCTGGTCTTCTGGTAGACCCTTAAGCTGCTTTTTTAATAGTGATTTAACGATGAAATTCATTGCAGGATTTCTTTAAATTGTAATTAAATCTTAAACTCAATCACGTCCCCGTCTTTCACAATATATTCTTTTCCTTCGGTTCGGACCAAGCCTTTTTCGCGAGCAGCACCATATGAACCAGCTCCCAAAAGCTTGTCCCATTCAACAACCTCAGCCTTAATGAATTTATCCTTGAAGTCATTATGGATGGCGGTACCGGCGATTGGCGCGGTTGAATTTCGCAAAATCGTCCACGCGCGAGTTTCATCTTCACCGGTTGTGAAATATGTAATGAGATTCAAAAGCTCATAGCCTTTGCGAATGAGATTATTAATACCGTCGTCGACGCTTCCCAAATCCTTTCTAAAAGCTTCTTTGTCAGTTGCGTCGAGATCTTTAAGCTCTTGTTCAATTCCCGCATCTACCATCACATATCCGGCTTTTGATTCATTTAAAAACTTCATCAAAGCTACAAAACGTTCGTCCTGACCACCATTAATTTCATCCAAATTTTTGCTACCCGCTTTTTTATTCAAAACATACAAGAACGGCTTCATGGTCAAAAGGTGGAGAGCTTTTACGACAGGCAATTCTTCCTTGGTGATGTCAGCTGTAGATGCAAGCTTACCGGCATTCAAGGCAGCTTCAATTTTGGTTAAAACTGCTTCTTCGACAATTGCCAATTTGTCCCCCCTTTTTACATCACGAACGACGTTCGCCTTTCTTTTTGTAACAGTGTCGGTATCTGCCAAAATGAGCTCGAGATTAATAACCTCGATATCTTTGAGAGGATTCACCTTTCCATCGACATGAATAACATTTTCATCTTCGAAAATTCGCACGACTTCAGCAATAGCATCAACTTCACGAATATTGCTCAAGAATTTATTTCCCAAACCTTCGCCCGTTGAAGCACCCTTCACGATTCCAGCAATATCCACGAACTCAACTGCCGCAGGAACGGTTTTTTTAGACTGACTAAATTCTGTGAGTTTTTGAATGCGATCATCAGGAACGGCGACAACACCCACTGAAGGATCGATTGTGCAGAACGGATAATTTTCCGCGGGCACGCTCTTTTTCGTGAGTGCGTTAAAAAGCGTTGATTTACCAACGTTTGGAAGTCCTACAATGCCGATTGAAAGCGCCATAATTTTGCGGCTTACGCCATTTACGTCGAGACAGTATACCAGATTACTGCGAACTAATAACACTTGCTTCCGAATAGTCCATTCCCTGACTGATTCCAATATCCTTATGACCAACAAAATTGTTCACGAGCATGATTGCTAACACAGTCGCCACCACAAAGACTCCGTTTGTGATCAAATCAGGATGCTGCACATTAATTTTTATTAAAATATTGAAAATGAGAGCCAAGACCATCACACCAGCAATAGCCAAGAAGACCATGTTGGATGCATGACGCGGTGACGCCACAATTTTTTCCATATCGGTAGGCTCTTGAGTTGAAGAATTTTTAAGGAGATTATTTTTTCCCGAACTGGTAACTGTCGCTCGCTCAGTTGTTGGCATCGACTGGATATTTGTTTGGACAACGGCTTTCTCAACTTCAGCCGCAATCGCTGTCTTGGGCTGGAAAGCAGCAAGCGGCTCTTCGGTCTTTACGACAGGTTTTGGATTGGCATATACTTGCGCCACAAAAATGGTTCTTTGACCTTCGAATTTTCCTACCGCGATTCCAGTTCCAACAGCTGTGTATGAACCTTTCACAATATTTGCTCGATGTGTTGGAGAATGCATCCAGGCTTCAGTAACGTCTTTCGAATCGTTAAAATTGATCGCCAAATTTTCTCCGGCATAATCGTATGTATAGCCGACTTCGTCGAGCCAATACCAAGGAGTTTTACCTTCTGGACTTGTGTGTGCAAAATAGCCCTTTTCAGCCATATCTTTCGCTTTCATTTCGGCTGCTTCGGTAAGGAGCGGATCAACAACCAGCTCAGCGACATTGTTTTCTCGACGTTCGTCGTTTGTTAATTCAGACAAAACACCCGGCAAAACGGTAGCTAAGTTTGAGTTACTAGTTCGACCAACA
>JAHFLV010000036.1 GCA_023264565.1 Candidatus Zambryskiibacteriota bacterium | reverse complement strand
TACCACGAGTTTTTTTCGTGTACCATAGGTGCATTCATATCAATACCATACCGCCAACCGAGGTGGATTTTGCGCGTTTAAGTAATTTGTATATCTATGGAAAAAAATCAAAAAAATAACGAGAAAAACGAGAGACTAGATGACAAAATCATTGTCAGAGGCGCTAGAACCCATAATTTGAAGGATATAACGGTCGAAATGCCTCGAGGCAAGATGATTGCCTTTACCGGCCTTTCTGGCTCTGGAAAGTCATCTTTGGCCTTCGATACGATCTTTGCTGAGGGTCAGCGACGCTATGTCGAGTCTCTTTCTTCATACGCGCGTCAGTTTTTGCGTCAAATGCAAAAACCCGACGTCGATGAAATCATTGGTCTTTCTCCTGCAATTTCAATAGATCAAAAGTCTCGTTCAAATAATCCACGATCAACCGTCGCGACCATTACCGAAATTTACGACTATTTGCGAATTTTATACGCTCGTATCGGCCGTCCGCATTGTTTGATTTGCGGAAATGAAATCCAAAAACTTTCCAATGATGAAATTAAGAATTTTATTATCGAAAAAATAAACAATCGTCTCAAAACTGCACCAAAAGAAAGCGAACGTGCTACAGCCTTTCCACTCTACGTAGAACTTTTTGCCCCACTCGTGCGCGGCCGAAAAGGGGAGTACTACCAGCTTTTATACGATCTTCTTGGAAAAGGCTTTAGTGAGGTGTTGGTCGACGGTGAACGCAAAAAACTTCGCGAGCAAATCATTCTTTCTCGAAACAAAACTCACAATATCGATGTTTTAGTCGACCAGGTCAGTATTTATGATTTCAAAAATCCAAAAAGTGGTGCAATGGAGCGTTTGAGCGAATCTCTTGAGCGTGCACTTACCGAGTCTGACGGTTTGGTAAAAATTACCTTCAACGACATGGCGCCGAAGGGTAAGGCCACAAAATCAAAAGTTGATGGCGACAAGAACACCGAAGAAGCTCTGCCTGAAGAAGTTTTTACAATGTCTTCAAAGTTTTCTTGCCCAAGAGATGGTTATTCATATCCGGAAATCGAACCGCGTTTGTTTTCTTTTAATTCTCCGTATGGCGCATGTCCAGAATGTCATGGTTTAGGAACAATGCATTTCTTCGGAAAAGAGGCATGTCCAAAATGTAAGGGCGCGCGTCTCCGAGAAGAAGCCTTGCATGTGTTGGTTGGTGGTAAAAATATTGTCGAATTTGTCTCGCTCTCAATTCGCGACAGCTTTGAGTTTTTGAAAAAAATAAAAATCACCGCGCGAGAGCGAAGTATCTCAAAAGTCGTTTTGAAAGAAATCGAAGCTCGACTTGAGTTCATGGAAAACGTTGGTATCGAATATCTTTCACTTGATCGACGGGCTCACACGCTTTCTGGAGGCGAAGCACAGCGTATTCGTCTTGCCTCACAGCTTGGTTCAGGTCTCGTTGGAGCGCTGTATGTGTTGGATGAGCCAACCATTGGTCTGCATTCTCGAGATAACGACCGTTTGATCAAAACCTTGCATCGTCTCCGAAATCTTGGAAATACGATTATCGTGGTTGAACACGATGAAGATACAATTTTCTCTTCTGATTATCTGGTTGATATCGGTCCAGGTGCTGGTGTTCATGGTGGAAATGTCGTTGTTGCTGATGATTTGGAAAAACTTCTGACTGCCAAGAAAAATGATTCAGAATCTATCACGCTTGATTATTTACGAGGAGACAAAAAAGTAGAAGTGCCAGAAAAACGCCGCGACAAAAACGCTGGCGCACTTTCAATTCGCAACGGTAATATTTTTAACATCAAAAATCTCAATGTTGATATTCCGTTAGGAAAACTTGTAACAATTACAGGTGTCTCTGGCTCCGGAAAGTCGACTTTTATGTACGAGATTGTGCATAAAAACCTTCAGGCACGTTTGGAGAAGCGATATCGAACTGCAGAAACATATAATTGCGAAAGCTTCACTGGAACGGAATATGTCGGCCGAACAATCTTGATCGACCAGTCTGCAATTGGCCGAACTCCGCGTTCAAACCCTGCGACCTACACCGGTGCTTGGACTTTTATTCGTGAACTTTTTGCTGAAACTTCTGAGGCCCGTGTCCGTGGATGGAAGGCAAATCGCTTTTCTTTTAACGTCAAAGGCGGCCGCTGCGAAACCTGCCAGGGTAATGGCATGATCGAAGTTGAAATGCATTTCTTGCCGACAGTCTATGTGCCATGCGACGTTTGTGGAGGAAAACGCTTCATGAAAGACACGCTCGAGGTTAAATATAAAAAGAAAAATATTTACGAAGTGCTCAAAATGACCGTCGAGGAATCACTCGAATTCTTCAAAGATATTCCGGCAGTCTATGACCGCCTCAAAACTATGGACGAAGTCGGGCTTGGATATCTTGAGCTCGGTCAGTCTGCAACCACTCTTTCCGGTGGTGAGGCTCAGCGTGTCAAAATTTCTTCAGAACTCTACCGACCGCATGTGCAAAAAACTATTTATCTTTTGGATGAGCCAACTATTGGTCTCCATTACGAAGACGTTAAAAAACTTATTGAAATTATGGATAAGCTCGTTGATCGAGGAAACACGGTTATCGTTATCGAACATAATATGGACATTATTAAATGCTCAGATTACGTTATTGATATTGGTCCCGAGGGCGGCGAACATGGTGGTAAGATCGTGGCAAAGGGTACTCCTGAGGACATAGCAAATTCTGAAAAGTCTCATACCGGATTGTATTTAAAGCGAGCACTTAAAAATAGTCGGAAATAAAAAAGAGTGCGATCATGCATAATAAATGATTTCACCAGAAAAAATCCAAAAACTACCAGATGTTCCCGGTGTCTATCTCTTTAAAGATGCAAAGGGTGGAATTTTGTATGTGGGAAAGGCGACGTCACTTCGAAATCGAGTTCGAAGTTATTTTGCTGGCAATCTCCACGAGACTCGGGGACCGTTGGTAGTGAAGCTTGTTGAAATCGCAGAAAAAATTGATGTCATCGAAACAGATACGGTGCTCGAAGCATTAATTCTTGAGGCTAAACTCATAAAAAAGTATCAGCCGTACCACAACACCAAAGAAAAAGATGATAAAAGCTTTAATGGAGTTGTAATAACCAACGAGCGATTTCCGCGACTGTTGGTTGTGCGAGGCCGTGAAATTCAAGACAATTTTGATGATCCGGCAGAATACAAAGCTGTTTTCGGACCTTTTCCAAATGGTGGCTCGCTTCGCGAGGCCTTAAAGATCATCCGTCGCATTTTTCCATATCGAGACAGCAAATGTACTCCAGCCGAGGAACTACCGTCTGGAAAAAATCCAAGACCGTGTTTTAACCGCCAAATCGGCCTCTGCCCAGGTGTCTGTACCGGTGAGATATCGGCAAAAGATTACGCACGTATCGTCAAACACATCATGATGTTTTTTGATGGTAAGAAAAAAGAACTCCTCAAGTCTTTGGAGAAAGACATGAAAACCTACGCGAAAAATCACGAATTTGAAAAAGCTGCCGAAGTCAAAAAAACAATTTTTGCGCTTAAACATATTCAAGACGTTGCACTTATTCGAAGAGAGAAAACTCCTGAAGAAAACCTTGCGGTCGCCAATACGTCGGCAGAATACGTGCAAAACAACAATCGCATTGAGGCGTATGACATTGCACATCTTTCTGGTACCTCGGTTGCGGGCGTCATGACTGTCGTCGAAAATGGCGAATCGGTGCCAGCTCAATACCGCATGTTTAAAATTCGTCAGGCGAAGGGTGGCGACGATCTCCAAGCGCTCAAGGAAGTTCTTACTCGACGTTTTAATCATCGAGAATGGGGAATGCCAGCAATAATTGTCATCGACGGCGGCGAAACACATTTGAAATACGCTAAAGAAAAACTAGAGGAGCTCGGCATTTTTCTGCCAGTCGTTTCAGTTGTAAAAGACCAAAGCCATAAACCCAAAGATATTCTGGGAGATGGAATAATTGCCGCAAAATACAATAAAGAAATTCTTTTAGTGAATAGCGAAGCGCATAGATTTGCAATTAAGTATCACAAAAATCTCCGAGGCAAATCATTTCTGTCGTAGTTTCCCTGTAGTTTTTTTGTGCCAAATTTTTTGGTGTACAATAGATCTACGTATGGACATGAAAAATAGATCTCGAAAACTCCGAGTCGGCGTTTTGCGTGGTGGCCCATCGAGCCAATACGAGTCTTCACTTAAAACAGGCAAGCATGTCATCGATGCCTTGCGTCAAAATAAAAACTACACGGTTCAGGATATTTTTATTGATAGAAATGGTGTTTGGCATACAGACGGCATGTCTCGTACGGTAGACCGCATTTTTCCGCATATTGATGTTGCGGTAAACAGTCTGCATGGAGCGTATGGAGAAGACGGTAGGGTTCAGCAAATTCTCGAATCACATAAAATTCCTTACACAGGTTCGACGGTGTTTGGTTCTGCTGCAGCCATGAACAAACCATTGGCGAAAAAGTTTTTCAAAATGCATGGCCTGCTTACTCCTGAGCACGTGATTATTAAAAAAGAAGACCACACTCCAAGTCTCCTTAAGAAAATTTTTACTAAATATCCTCATTTGAAATTGGTAAAACCGTCGGCTTCGGGATCCTCACTTGGTGTTGCTGCTTTTAAAACAATGGATGAATTTGAAAAAGCCGTTGCTCAGGCT
>JAHFLV010000013.1:6337-18834 GCA_023264565.1 Candidatus Zambryskiibacteriota bacterium | reverse complement strand
GAGCTCCATACTGTCGAGCACTTGATCTTTCATTTTTCGACTTTCAATCGTGCCGGTAATTTCGAGCAAGCGATCAGCCAACGTCGATTTACCATGATCGACGTGGGCGATTATTGAAAAATTTCTGATTTTAGAGATATCCATGTGTAAGTAATATATGTACGGCGAAAATTTTCGCCTCTGCAAACCTTAGATTTCGCCAGCCGCATCTGGGCCGATAACTGGGATTTTTCGGATCTTTTTATGAAGGGCCACAGCCACTTCTTTGAGTTCCCTGTTTCCAAGGAGTGCGAGGAGAATAATACCGCACATGACACCCGAAAGGCCAGCGATCACACCCTGACTAAAAACACCCAAAAAAGTGTCCAGCGTGAAGTAATTACTTGCGATATTGAGGGTTATATAGCTTACCAGACCCATAGCAAAGGCTACGAGTGAAGACTCAAATGTTACTCTTCCAAGGGATTTTGAGACGCCCCCGTAATCTCGGTTGAATGTGTAGATATGGATCAAAGCACCAAAAATGCTGCCAATAGAAAACGCCAACGGAAGCATGAGCACAGAAGTTCCTGGCACGTCTTCGACTCGAAAAAGATTTTCGATAAAAATTCTAAAGTCGGGACACATCACCACGGTCTTTGAGAGGATGGCGGCACTAATAACGGTAACTAACGCCGAACTAATATTGATATAAAAAGGTTTCTTGGTGTTCCCTGCAGCATATCGAGCACGAGTGAAAAGCAAAATTAAACCTTGGGCCGCAAGTGAGATAACGAAAAAAGCCAGTGCCGCAGCAGTCAGACGCGTGTCTTGCCAACTAAATGCTCCGGAACCCAAAATAATTCGAACAATGTGGGCTCGAAGAACCGCAAACAATGCCACGAGCGGCAAAGAGAAGAAGATAATATAACGCGCGGTTGTTTCCAAAAGCTCAACGAACTTTCCCCGCTCACCGGCCGCAAAAAGCGCTGAAAGAGTTGGAAACGCTGCGAGCGAATAACTGACGCCGATAATCGAAAGTGGCACCGACTGCAAATTCCATGAAAGAGTGAAGACCGAAATAGAACCAAGACTCATAAACGACGCGACTGAAACCAAGAAAAATTCTGAAACTTCTTGAGCCGAAAGCGCGAGCATTCGTGGAAGCGCCACAACCATAACCGACAAAACGGTTCTGTATTTCTTCAAAGAAAAAACCAACTTCGGCATAAGCTTCTGATGAAGCACAAACGGTGCTTGGACCAAGAAATGCATCAGGGCCCCAAGCACCACTCCCCACACGAGGCCAATTACTCCAAACCGTGGCACAAGCCACACAACACCGAAAATAATACCGAGGTTATACAGAAGTGGGCTCACGCCATAAATAAAGAAGCGATTGTAAAACTGGGTGACGCTCGCAAACAGATTCGAAAGACCGAGGAAAATCGGAGATAAAAGCAAAATGCGGGTCAAGGTAATAATCTGGCTTCGATATGGCTCTTCAGCAAATGAAGGAAAAAGCTTTGGTACGAGATACGGCGCAAGAAAAAATGCCACAGCAGAAGCCGCAACAATAGCCATCAAGAAAACCGAAAACATGGCACTCAAAAATTCCCTACCGTGATCTTTACTGATCCTGACTTTTTCAGAGAAAAACGGAATGATAATCGAAGCGGAAAAAAAAGAAGCCACGATGACAAACAAAAAATCTGGAATTCGAAATGCTGCATAGTAGAGGTCGAGTGTCGCTCCTGCTCCGAATGTATATGCGAGCAATCGGTCTCGAAGCAATGCCAACACCTGCGACAAAATCGCAAAAGCACCCAAAAGATACGCGGCTTCATGAAGTCCACTAATCTCTCGGCTTAGGATGTTGAAGAATTTCTTTACCATTCTTCACTAATTATCTTCAGACACCGGCAAGGTCTTTCTTTTTTCAGGCTTTGAATCTACAGAAGCAGCCGCCGCATCTGCGAACGGATCTCTACCCGCTCGGAGATTGGCGAGAATAAGAATGATTTCCTGGCTTTCTGGGTTTGTGGTTCGGAGATCTTCAAACTGAGCAATGGCATCTTTGTTGCGACCAAGCTTTGCATAACTCAAACCAAGAAAGTACCGAGCGTTCGCATACACCGGCACAAGTGAAATAGATTTTTCCAAATTAGCAACCGCACCAGCATAATCCTTTGCTTCGTATTTCAAAATACCAACTCTGAAGAAAATAAGTGGATCATTTGGAGTGATGGCGGCAACTTGTTGCGCGGCTTTTATTGCGCCAGCAAGATTCCCCTTTGCCACATCGATTTGTGATTGCAAGAAAATCGCATCGACATAATTCCATTTAAGCGCGAGGGCTTGGGCAATGTATCCTTCTGCGACGGTGAAATCAGAGCCTTTTGGCTTTTCGGTTTCAAGTCGCGCTAAACCAAGATATAAGAATGGATTTCTTGGACTTCTTTTAATCGCCTCTTGGTATGCAGCCTTCGAAGCTTCGTATGTTCCTTCAATACCAACAGGTACGGCATTTTCATATGCGGTGGCAACAGAAAAATGATTTTCAAATTTTGTTGCATCGCTATTTTGTGCCATTCGAGCTGATTCGATCGAAGCGGCAAGGGCGTTTTGGAATGCCATTTTTTCATCTTCACTTACATCGGTTCTGTTGCCTACCTTTGCAACAATCGTAGTGACTCGCAAGGTATTCAGGTCTGCCAAGGTTCGGTAGTACAAATCATTTTTTGCGAGTCCAAGAGCCTTTCGGAGATACATTTCACCAGTATCAAAGTCTTGTGCCGAACGAACGGCGTTAACTCCTTTTTGGAAATAGAAAGACGAGAGACCTTGCTGGAAGAACAAGTAACCGAGACCGATGCTTGCGATCAAACCAAGCACACACAGCGAGGTCGCCACCAGGCTCAGTGTGTGATTTTTAGAGAAAGAAAACTGTATGGTTGTAACCGATCCTGCATATACGCTTGAAGCGATAAAGAGCGCCGTGAAGAAGAACGTAAGTGCCACAATCGCAGCTCCTGGAGCATACAGAATATTCATGACCCACAAAAAGATCGTTATCGCAAAAGAAGAAAGGACGAAGTACCGAGCAATTGGGTCTGAGTTTCTAACCGTAAGGGCCTTAAAACCGGAGTACAAAAGCACTGCAAAAAATACGAGCCACGCTATGGTGCCAAGAATTCCTGTTTCCACAAAAGCCGTAGGAACAAATCCAACACCCTGATCAAAACTTAAATTCCAAAAATCAGATGAGTTTACGTCTGGACGATACAACTCCCATTGGGTAGCAAAACGATTTGGACCCGCACCGAGGACTGGAGATGACTTGGTTGTATTTTTAAATATTCCATATGTCGCGCTCCATGATGGCCGAACTTCAAGGTTATTGAGACCAAATTTTCCAGAAATATTTTTTGTAAGATCACGGCCGAGTGGCAAAATAAATAGCACAGCGATAACCGCAACAACAAGAGTTTTCACGGCTATCTTTTTCTTAGGAGAAGTCAGACGTGTTTCCTGACCATCATGTTCATTTCCGACTGAACCAGCTACAGACATACGGCTCAAGAAATTAGATGAAGCCATATGAAACACAAAAGTAAGTAACACGACCACACCAAGCGCATACCAAACAGTCACAAAATCTACGACTGCCACCATTACCAACGAGAGCGCCAAGATGACGTACAAAATAATTCGATATATCCTACTTACCTTAAGAGTTTCAAGAGCGATGAGCGATGCGATTGCACTCGCACCAAAGAAAATTGAGAGCTCACTCCACTTGCCAATCAAGTTTGAAATCGTAGACGTAAACAAACCGAAAGACAAAAATTGTGGACCAACACAGATGCGCAAAATATAGAAAACTGCGAGCAAGCCAGCAATAGCCACAAACACAAGATTCGCAGTAAAGAGTCTTCGGGATGTATTAAAAGTAACCGAGACAAGATACGCCAGCAAAAGCATCAGAAGTGTAAAAGAAAATGTTGATGTTTCGAAACCGTATCCAAACGCGGACGCAGAAAACGAAGGACTAAACAAACTAGAAACCAAACACGCCAGAGTCACAACACCAAAGGACCCCAACATCAAGCTTTTGGAAACTGTTATTGAACCCCTTTTTATAGTGAGAATCAAAAAACAAACACAGGCAGCAACAATTCCAATCGAAAGCAAAAAGGTTTTGCTGAATTGAAGAGACACAAAAGGAGAAAATACAAAGAAAATTGGAAGAAGGGCAAAAAGACAAGTTAGTACTATAAACGGTAACTTTTCGAGACCGAGGAAACTCCCCGCTTTTTGATTTTGGTTTACATCCATTGTATTTCTTTGTTAATAATGTTTTTTAATAAACTATTATCACCAAATTATCTCAAAAAATGACGTCTCTTTCAATCAAAAAACCTTTAAAAAATGGGATAAAAGACAAAGACCCGCTTTAGGCGAGTCTTTGTTATTTTTGGTTCGATGTCTATAAGCCGAATTCTGTAATAGACAGCTATTTATCTAGCCCCAACATTACTCTTGGGGTCAAGCGGCACCCCGGCACTCAGGCTTTTACGCACTGACACCGGTACGGCCTTGCACACAAGTAAGGATTTAGCCGTTGCATTCCTCAGGTTACCCTGGGACTCATCCAACATCATGGTTTTTGTTTCCAAAGTTCCGCAATGCTGGAGCTTTGTTTCTTTCGATTCAAAGCGTCTCTGTTCGCACCTCGTAGATTACTCTAGGCGGGCGTTACCCGCTACCCCTGCCCAGATCACGTTTTGACGCGTGAGTACTGGACTGTGTGTTCGGACTTTCCTCTCATATTTCGTATACCTTGCGGCATTCAGAATAAGAGCAGCTATCCGACATCGAACCAGAAAATTATAACACAATCTTATAAAAAGTCACTTCGACCTACAGGTACTACTCTAATGTTACTCTGTCGGTGTTTCAGCCGGCGCGGGTGGCGGCGTTGGGTCAGAAGGATTTTCTTCTGGTGGAGTTTGAATTTCTGGTTGAGGCTCTGTGGGGTTTTCGACAACCGGAGTATCGGTTATTGGTGTTTCAGAAATAACCGGTGGTGTAGTTGAACCGTTATCTGTTCCGGGGTTTATTGGGGTGACGTCTGTATTGTCGGTATTCTTATCCCCCGCATCTTCGTCAGTATTTTTTGTATTTTCTTCGCAAGTGCCTGGGAAGTTTTTGAGCTTACCTTTTGAAACTTTCACGCAGAACGGTTCACCACTCGCTTCATCGTACAACGTGATACCAGTTGGTTTCTCTGAGCTACCGACGGTGAGCGTATCGGTAACCAAATTTTTGAAGTACGCGAAGCCCTTTGAAATTTTGACACCGAGGTCTTCGAAGGCACTCACGATAACACTTGTAGTTGAAGTACTGGTTGTTCCAAGTGCGACCGCCTGTTCAACAGCGGCGATTCGAGCTTCGAGAGAAGCGATTTTGAGCTGCTGAGCCTTAACACCGCCGAGTGTGAATGATGCCAATTTGTAGAGATCAACATCACCAGACGCAGTGAGAATTTCGTCCGGTGCCTCATCACCAACGATACCAAGTCGCACTACTCCTGCGCGATCAGCAGCATAACGGAATGTTGAAAGATTAAGTGTATTAATTTTTTCGAGATATGCATTGTAATCGGTTTCACCAAGAGTTGTGATGCCAGTAAGGAGATTTCGATCTGCAGCAGCTGCGAACGACAAACCACGAACCGCACCTTCAACGTTAAGAGAATATGCTGCAGACGTTGTACCGATACCAACATGACCAAGGTCGTCAGTAACAAGCGCGTTACCGTTGTAGTAGCCAGGATTAATTGCAACAACAACAGATGTGGTTGCGATTCTGTTTTCGCCAGCATCGGCTGCAAAAACAGCGTTCTGAATCGCACGACCAATGATATAGCCGGAACCAGTCGCTTTCATACCAACACCCGCAACATCTGAAGAAGTGATTGGATCACCAACTTTAATTGGACCATTAGTATCACTGACAGTTACAGGAACACGACCAGCAAATGCGACAGGAACTATATTTTCAGCTTCTTGACCATAAATTTCCTGGGCGGATTCAGTCATAACACCCAAAAGATTTTTATCGTAAGCGGTTTTTGATTTTGATACTCTTAAATCCCCTTGGCCCATAAGCGAGACGATATCTCCTTGTTTAAATTTCAAAGTGTCTGTTGCAAAATATTTAAGAGCAATGTTTGCGCCAGTTACCGCGTCATACGCTGACTGTTGCTGAACAGCAGCAAAACCGTTTGGACCATTCTCTTCAGCAAGATCACTTCGAGGAGGATCATCGATCCAAGAGCGAATGTAATCTACATCAAAAGTTCTTGTGCTCGAATCTGTTGGCGCCTTAAACACAGAGAAGACAATCGCCGGCGACATTGTTGTGCTGGTTGACGGAAGATTTGCTGAGCCAGTAATTCGGGCTACCACGCCGTTTGAAGATAAGAACGTCGCGTCAGTTGGAGTCACTTCAACTCGCAACATCTTTAAGTCGGTTGTTGAGGTTGCAATTCCAGTATCCTGATACAACTTACTTACACCAGATACTCTTGAAACGGCAATCCAGTCTGTTGTGGATGTGGCAATAAAGTAGACACCGTTTGTTGGTTCTACACCGTAATCGTTACCAGGCGCAGTATCAATAAGACCAACGACGTACATTGTGCTGTCATACGCCGACGCAAGTCTTACTTTCGCTTCTACAACAGGATTATTTGAAACCGTTGTAATTGTGCTCCATGTTCTAAACGCAACACCCTCACCGTTCGCTGAACCGCTCAGGTTTCCAACTCGCAACTTACCTGGGCTACCAGAAGTAACGTTCACCACACCACCGTCTGAGTCCGCGTCGACAGAATAATCACCGCAAACGCTCGACACGTCAGCACTCGTTCCAGTAACGATCGCCGCACCCAAATTATCACAGCGAAGTTCGTGCCATGTAGAATAAATTCTTCCAGCAACAACCAACTGATCTCGCAGACCGGTTCCAGCAAAACTTGTACTTGTACCAATTCCAACTCGCGCCCAATCCAAAGCACCGGTTGTGGTTGCACTTACGAAAAGTAATGGTGGGACACCGCCGAGCGTTGACGTACCCACAACCATCGAAGGAATGTTGTTGCTGTCGCCACCAACAACAGAAAGTTTTGCGTATGGACTGGTAGTACCAATACCGAAATTACCCGTTGAATCGAGAGTCATGTACGGCGTTGAACCAGGAGTATTTCCCTTTCCGAACTGCAAGAAGTCATCGTCAGTAGTATCGTTATCGTTTACACGAGCCATCCAGAAATCAGTATCACCGTTGGTATTTCCACCCATAAGGAAAGATGGGGACGCACCAGAGGTGTTGGTGTTATACAAATGAAGTGTGGCGAGTGGCGAAGACGTACCAATTCCGATATTGCCGTTATCCAAAATCGTCATCAAAGACGTTGAAGCATTGTTCACAAAATTTGCTGTAATGCCCGTGCCTGTTCCCGCCCCCCACACAGTAAGCTTGCCATACGGAGTTGAAGTTCCAATGCCGGTGTAACCCAAAAAACCAGTGTCACCACGGATGACGATTTTTGAGGTATCACCTGAACCGATCTGAGTTGAAGACGCGATTGAATTATTTATATAAGAGCCAAACGCAGAGGCACCGTCAGCAGAAACCGTATTGCGGAAACCAACCGCAACAGCACCAACACCTGAAGCAACTTGAGTCGCGGAACTTCTTGAGCTTTGAATATCGAGGGCATTGGTACCACGAGCATTTCCAGTAACATCACCAACGATTGTCGCGGCGGTACCGGTCTGGATAACCTGAAGCGCACCGGCCACAGTTACGTCGTATGCAAATGTTGAACTTGCGGTTGTCGATGTGGCAACCAAATAATTTACTGTTGGACTAGTCGAAGCCGAGAGGGCTGTAGTTCCACCAGATGAATAAATCCAACCCTGACCAAAAGATGTTGCGCCGGTTCCTCCACCAGAAACCGCAAGCGTACCACCACCACCCGTGATACCAAGTGAGGATGTCGACATCAGCGTATATCCGCCAAGCGCATTTCCAACCAACACCTGACCATATGAAGGAAGAGTAGAAAGACCAGTGCCACCATATGCCACAGAAAGTGTTGAGCTTGCAGTGACTGAACCAGCTTTTGCCTGGAGAATTCCGGTCAGAGTTCCAACATACAAACCACCAGTTCCTGAAACTGTGAGCGCAGTTGTTGATGCGTATGGGAAAGTTGAAGCGAGAGTAGTAGAAGTTGCGGTGAAATATTCGGCAACAGTTTGACCGACAACTGAAAGTTTTGCGTATGGAGAAGAAGTACCAACACCAACATTACCTCGGATCTGACCAGCAGCAGAAACGCCAAGGAGAACATTTCCGTTTGCTGATGCACCCAAACCGGCACCACCAATAAAATACAAACTGCCACCGGCACCACCAGATACCCCGTTTGCACCTCCACTACCACCAATCAATTGAATTTTTCCACCTGTGCCAGCACTGCCGTCTAAATTATCTGAGTTTCCACCTGCGCCACCCTGCATAAAAATACCACCGCCTTCTATGCCCAAAAATGAAATGTCTGTACCACCATACACAGCCATAGCCAATGGCACAGAGACACCATTTCCGTTTTGCCCTTGGACTGCAAATGTCGATCTCGGTGTTGAACTTCCAATACCAACACTTCCATCATTGAGAAGTGTTAAGACTGAAGTAGAAGCGCTGTTTACGAAATCCGCGAGATGTTCAGTGCTAATTCCTGATCCCCACACGGTAAGTCTAGAATATGGAGTCGAGGTTCCCACACCAACATTACCAGCGCCACCAGCTGGAAGATAAATAGTAGAAGCATTTTCAGCACCGAGTTCGAGACGAATACCCGTACCAGACTGGAATTTCCATGAAAGTGTTGAGGGTGAAGAAATGATTGCACCCGTAGTCGAAATATCGCTGTTATATTTAAACTGAAGTTGTTTACTGAAAGACGTTGCGCCAGAACTAACAATAAGATTTCCACCAACGTTACTTACATTACTGTCGACGTGCAAATCACCACCAGAAAGTCTGACGTCACCACCAACGTTCAACAAACTCGTTGGGGTTTGAACACCAATACCAACGTTACCGTTTTCAAGCAACGACATAACGGTAGTTGAAGCAGAATTCATAAAATCTGCCAAATGAGCTGAGCCCGTGCCTGTCCCCCATACAGTCAGTTTTGCATACGGAGTGGTTGTGCCAATTGCCACCTTTCCATTGTTGTAATAAATATCAGAACCAGATGTAGTCCACTGACTGCTTGTAATTCCAAGAGAGGTGGTTGCGGTTAGTGTGTAGCCACCACTTGAGTTTCCAACTAAAAGATTTCCGTAGGCTGGAGCCGATGTAAGACCGGTGCCTCCGTACAAAACACCAATAGATGTTGTCGCGGAAACAGCACCATTGTTTGCCTGCAACGGACCGTTCAATGTTCCCAAAGTGAGTCCACGTGAACCAGAAACTGTGAGCGCAGTTGTTGATGCGTATGGGAAAGTTGAAGCGAGAGTAGTAGAAGTTGCGGTGAAATATTCGGCAACAGTTTGACCGACAACTGAAAGTTTTGCGTATGGGGATGTGGTACCAATACCCATATTACCGTTACTTAGAATAGTTAATTTTGCGGAATCATTTGGACCGATCATTAAAGACTCGGCAATATTATTTGTAATTTCGTTACCGAAAGCAGACGAAAGAAACGCTGAGGCGGTGTTGTTGTGTCCAAAAGCTGACGACGCTATGCCTGAAGCGGTATTACCAAAACCAAAAGCCGAAGCATCAACTTCAGTTACATCGTTAAAGTTTCCAAAACCAGCACCACCATCCGTGGACGTAATGTCATTACCGTATCCAAAACCCAAAGAGTTTTCGCCAGTTATGGTGTTATTGAAACCAACCCCAACACTGAAGTTACCAGCAACTTTATTTGAGATGCCCAAAGCAACCGAATACGCACCCGAAGCAACCTCGTCGGTACCAAACACATGTCCACTCTGAACATCCAAAGCATTTAATCCGCGAGTATCACCGCTCGTATCACCAATAACCACAGCATCAGTTCCAGACTGTCTTACTTTTAACAAACCGGCAACAGAAAGGTCAAAAGCAAAAGTTGAGGTCGCAGTCGTTGATGTCGCTGTAAAATAATCAGCTCGAACATCTTGGTTAAATACACCACGACCATCTACGGAAAGTTTGGCATACGGAGTAGTGGTGCCAATGCCCACATTACCGCCCGACAAAATACTCAACACAGATGCAGAACTTGGACCAAAAAATTCTGCAATTTTCCCAGCACCACTTTGAGAAACAGACAAAAATGTTGTCGCGGTTGAGGTTGCGTTAGCAGCATCATTGCGGAAAAATTCTTCGCTTGAAACGCCATCAACTTTGTCTGCTTCAAACGCCGCAGGCACAGCACCAAGTTGCTTTCGAGGAGTCATTTCTCCGTCCCACACAGGTGAACCACTAGATCCGCCGATTTCTACACCCAAGTAGAGTGTCTGGTTAAAATTAACGTTTGTGAGCGGTGTTGAGCTACCAAGCAAAACGCTAAAGAGGCCATTTGTAACAGTAATTCTGTCACCTGCCGCAGTGCTTCGGTCTTCAGACCAAATACTTGAGCCTCCTGTTGGTACGGTATAGAGATTAAAACGCATGTGATACGTGCCGTTAGTAACAGCAACGTTCGCAGGCGTTGTGAGTTTACCCTGATAGTTAATCTGCTGATTAAATGCAGCATATGCTCGTTCTGCATTAAACGCAGTATCGTGTATGAAAAAGTTTTGTCCAACGCTTGAGAAAGCGAAAACAAGCACCAAAGCAAGCTTTGGAAGTGTTTTTATTATTTTTTGAACAAAAGAAGTCATTTTTTAAATTACAATTGTGTTTGCACCGGCACTGTTTTTCTTTTTCGTCGCATCGTGAGATACATGAGCACCGCGAGGATCAACAAGATCAGGAGAACCCAGAGAAGATGCGAGAAGGTAAAGGTGAAATCTCCAAATGTCGGCTTATTACCGAATACGAGATTCGGCACACTTGCTACCAACGTTCCTGCGAGCGATGCGAGACCCTGGTTTTTATAATCGAGAATTGCGAGCGCAAACTGATATTTTCCTGGTCGCTCGAACGCTGCAATATGAGCTTGATATGCGGTCTTGTCGGCATTAATTCTCAAAAGGAACGAGAATGTTTTTGAAGAATCTTCTGGATCATACATTGTGACCGCGATTGTTTTCAAAATCTCCGGAACTTTTTCGTAATCGATCGAGATAGTGAGATTTCGATCTCCGCGGATATCTACTGTGTCCGAGATTTTTGGCAACTTTTTACCGTCCTGGATAAAGTCGATGTCTGCGATTGAGAATGATCGGAGAAGTGCGTCGATCATATCTTTCGGAAGCTGGAGAATTCCCGCGAACAATTTTGGTGAACTTGGTGCCTCACCATTTTTCAAAAGCTCTGCGTCAGTGACTGCACCGGAAGAATAATTCCCTGCCCGGTCTTGTGCGAACGCCGAGTAGTAATATCTTTTTCCCAAAACGACTTTTGAATCTACAAACCTTTCTGCTCGTCCTTCATAAATCACTTCGCCTTCTGTTGGATCACGCGGATAGAATTTCGTTGACTTGACGATTCGCACCTTTTCAAAATCTGCTTTTGGATTTTGCCAGGTCAGTGTAATGTCGGAGTTACTTGGAGTTGCTCGGAAATTTGTGACGTTTGCCGGCGCAAAGATGTCTGCCGGTGAAAGAGTCGTGAATTCCTGATTTCCAACTGTCATCTGCCTACCAAACCCATCAAGCAAAACGATTTTGAAGTAGTAATGAGTTTCTGGTGTGAGCCCAATCAACTCAACCGAATGATCTTTCTGATACAACGCGCTTGAGATGCCGCCGAGTTCATAATCCTGTGTCTTGCCCCAGAACACCTGAGCCTGAACAGGAACATTTACTCCGAAACGAATCAATGCGCTTTCGAGATCCGGAGAAACTGACAAATATTTGAGCACAATGTAGCTTCCTCCGGCACCTGGACCACCAGTGTTTGGAGTCGTTGTGGCAATTGGTGTTGGATCGAATGTTGTCGCGGTTGCGGTCGCTGAGTGATCAGAGATATTGAGAGATGCGTCGAATGCGGTGACTGTATATGAATAGAGTGTTGATGGATTTAATCCAGCATCTGAGTATGTAGTGGCTGTCGATGTAGCGATCTGTGTCAGCCCTCGAAACACCTGGTACCCAGTAACAGCACTATTGTCTGTTGATGCGGTCCATGAAAGGTCGATTTGTGTCTGAGATACAGCCGTCGCGGTGAGACCTGTAGGTATCGATGGCGCAATAGTATCTGGAGATGCAATAACAGTCTGACCAATAATGAACTGGTCCTGAGCAGCAAGAAGTCCTTGTCCAAAAGACATCGTACCGAGA
>JAHFLV010000013.1:0-6327 GCA_023264565.1 Candidatus Zambryskiibacteriota bacterium | reverse complement strand
AAACCAACAATATAAAGAGCGTTACAAGTTTTTTCATATACCTCATTCTTTTATAGCGCTACCGCGGTCAAAGTCGTGGTCGCGTTATAGACATCTTCAATTTTGAAACTCGACGAACCGATTGTGAGACGAAACTTTACGGTTGTTTTGGTTCCACTTGGCTGATTTGATGATGTGCGACTCGCGATCAATTCATTTGATGTTGTAATCGCATTCCAGCATCGATCAGCGGTTTCTCCAGAACCAACATTGCATGCAGAGCCGTTATCTCTATATTTATTTACAACGTCGGTACCTTCTGGCGAAAATCCGAATTCAGAGTCAGTGTTCGCAACTGCAAACGTATAGTCTGGATCAGATGAAACTGGTGTGTAGTTGGCAATCGTATCGCCTTGGCTCACACCCTGCATTGCTGGAGTTGAACTCGCTTTGAAGTAGAGTTCATATCCTGCAGCACTGTCAGTTATTACTGTTGTACTCGCAGAAGCGTTTGATGTACCACCAGTAATACCTCCAAGTGACGGACTCATCACAACATCAGCAGAGGCAGTCATCGAAATGAACGCGTCAGACATTTGCTGATATCCAGCATGAAGACTGTAGTTTGTGCTTGATGAATATCCTGTTCCAACTTCTCCAACAGTATCTTCTGCGGTGTAATTTGTAGAAGAACCGAGGACGCCACCGATATTCACTGAGTCACTTTGGATTGAATAACTCGTGCTGTTCATGACTGCCGCAAACATAAGCGGCATATTTCCAACAAGCACGAGAACAACGAGCGTAAGGACAAACGACACACCAGTTGTTTTAAAGAAATTATTCATATCCTTCTTCATGTACTACGCTTTTCTTTTGAACTCAAATCGAGTCACGATGAACCGTAGAACAAAGACCAAAACCAAAATACCGAGAAATACCGCACCGGCAATTTTCCAAGGAATTACCCAGAACGTCAGAGTCGCTGTATCAACAATGTCTCCATACCCTCTATTAATAGAGGCCACCGCCGTATAGCGTCCAAAGAGAAACGGTCGATCCCAAGTCACTTCTCGCATTCGAACCGACTGTGGCATCGCAAACCATGGATCTGCCCTAACAACACCGACCTCATCGCCAATGATGTTCTTGATTGCAATCTCTCCATACGGATCTACGTGCACTGAACCATTGTTTTCGTACAAGAGTCGCATTGTGATTGGTCCGCTTCCAAAAAACTTCTGACCATTCAAAGTGCTAAATCCTGCAAGAGAACCATCTTGCTCAACCGCTCCTGGAGTTCTCACAAAGAACAACACACCAAGACGAGAAACGATCGCTGACGACTGCGTGCCCCCAGAAGGTCGCGCAACAGTACTTACAAGTACGCTGCCATATCGACCTCCCGGTTCAGCGTCAGTTGGCAAACTAATAGTCACTGGGATAGTTGCTCGTTCTCCATTTTTAAGTTCAATTGTCGGCGACTCAAATTTCAAAAAGTCTTTAAGTGAATACGGGCCACGCTCGCTACCCAAAAATACGACGGTCTCAGATGGATCTTTTGATCCAGTGAAATCTTCAACCTCTAATGAAAAGGTTTTTGTTTCACCCATTCTGTTTGCAACCGTAATACCAACAGTCTTGCTTTCACCAGGTTTGAGTTCAACCTCAACCTTGCCTGGACCAACGACAAAGTCTTTATTAACTACATTTGAAACGTCGATTGTTTCGACTGTATATGCAGCATGTGCGAAAACAGGTGTAGAGAGCACGAGAATCACCGCGAGGCTTCCGAGTATCTTTTTTGAGTATTTCAGTGCGGAAATTGTTTTCATGGAATTTAGTTAGTGACTGCGGTCAAGGTTGCAGTAGCGGTATATGTGTCTTCAACAACGAAACCACCACTATTAATAGTTAACTTGAACGCGATACTTGAAGTTGATCCTGACGCTGGAGTTGCGGTCGTTCTCAAAATCGTTGAGGTTGCCACTGTAGACAAGTTGTACCAGCAAGACGCTGAAGTACCTGTATCTGCAGAACCTGTATTGCAAGTAGTACCGTTATCCAAGAACTTCTGAGCTAAATCAGCTGTTGTGCTTGCGGATACGGTGTATCCGAATTCCTGACCTGACGGTACTGAGTACGTAAAGTCTGGAATACTTGCTGATGCCGGCGTGTAGTCCGCGATAGAACTTCCCTGCGTATTACCTTGCATCGCCGGACTTGTACTAGCCTTGATTGTCATGGTGTAACCAGACGAATCGTTGGTTTTAACAATGACAGTCGTTGTGCCGTTTGATGTGCCTCCAGTGATACCTCCAAGTGAAGGTGTCATGGTGACGTCAGCGGCATTCGTAGCGAATGAAATCTCCGATGTAACCGTTTGGTTTACGGTGAATTGATCTTCAATAGCCAATCCTAGAGTCGGCTCTGCCATGACAAACATCACGGAGAGAGCAAGACTCAGAACGAGAGCTCCACTCAAACATTCTTTTAAGGATTTCATAATTAATTACTTCATAACTTATTGCACATAATAATTTCTCGACCTTCGTACGGAGGGCCTGATGACAATATTCCAAATCTCCCGTTTGAAATCCTCTCACCAAGCACCCCGACATTTTCTTTTAATTTCCCTTATCCTTAACTGGCACAATCACATATAGATACTCTTGATCATTCCTTTCTTTGAAAACCGGTTTGAGTACTCCCGAATTTCCTGATCCGTCCGGTATGACTTGCGTTTCATCTGAGAACGAATCAACCACATATTTTTTAACCTGGTCATTTGCCGCATCATTTTTTGCTGAAGGCAAAACCGCAACACCGGTCCTTGAACTATCGCCATGCATGTCATTTGAAACTGAACCAGAAAATGCGAGTCGAACTTGTCGCACTGCTCCGTTCAACATGTCATCAAGTTTTGCGAGTCCTTGATATGCGTAAACAAAACCCTTGTAAAATTTTTGACCAATTGTTTCTCCAACAGATGCATAGACATCAGCTGAGTAGGCCAATGTATCTACAACATCATGTCGAATAGTTTTAGCCGAAGAAATTTTTTGAGAAATTGTATTTTCCAATACACCGATCTTCTGGCTGATTGTAGAAAAAGGATTTACAAACTCTGAGGTCATAAGAAAGCTTGGAGCCGCAAACACAGTAAAAATAACAGCCGCCACGCCAACGATCATTCCAGTAAGGAATTTTCGGCTTTCTCGCGCGAACTTGTTTGTATCAATAAAAGCTTCTTCAAACTGGAATGGAGAATGAAACGCTACTTCAGCCTTTGAACCAACCCGGTCAATAGCAATGTGGCTCGCCTTTATGAGTGCCGCATCTTCGGCAATATTTTTCTGATACAAAGGGATGCGTCCACGTGGAGTTACACTGGCTGAATTTTTGTGATTTTCGAGCGAAATTTCGCACACAAACCACACACGTCCAACCCGTCGGCAGTCGAGCAAGTTCTTTCGGCAGAGCTGTCCGATATAATCGGAATTATAGCCAGATATTTGAGAAGCTCGGCTGGCCGAGATATATTTTTTTCCTTCAAAAAAGAACTCATTACCCATACGAATCATTATAGTTTCCAGGACCAGAATAAACGCTATGTTTTGTGGGGATAAATCAATTTCTTTTTAGACATTTTTTAAGACCTCTAAAATGCGAAATAAGGCCCCGTTGCTGAATAAGCCGAACATTGGATCAAGCCCACATTTTGTTGTGGCAGAAGTCAAAAATGAAGGTCGATTATTTTTCAAAACTTTTGAATGATTTCAAAAACTAAATGTTTTCATTTTTTAAAACTGGGGATTATAAACATTGATAAAGATAAATAATAAAGCTACTCTTTTTATATACCCTTAGTAATGTTTATATATGTCTAACCTTGAATTTATAACGATTAAGCAAGCGGCAAAAATGCTCGGGGTTACAGCCTTAACTCTCCGAAATTGGGACAACAGTGGGAAGTTCACAGCGACCCGACACCCGATCAACAACTACAGAGTTTATAAAAAAGCTGAAGTTGAGATGCTCATGGAAGATATTCGTTCAAAACAGCCGACAATAAAAAAGAGTAAAAAGCAAATTATGAAGCTCCAAATCAAGCATCTCGACTAGCTCAAAATTTGATCAAAAGTGTCGCAAAAAAACCGGACAAAATATCCGGTTTTTTTCTTGCTTTTCCGACCCTATTTTTTGATCATTTTTTTGCCTATTTTGACAGCACTTCGGTAAGGAGTTTTTTGAGAACTTCTGGGTTTCCAGAGCCTCGACTTTCTTTCATCGCTTGTCCGAGCAAGTACTGAAGTGATGCAGCCTTTCCTGATTTAAAATCAGCCACAACAGTCGGATTATTTTCAATAACTTTTTTCACAATTGGCATTAATGTCTCTTCCCCACTTTGCTGTGCGAGTCCGAGTTCTGAAGAAATTTTTTCTGGGCTTCCACCTTTTTCAAACATGACTTTTAAAATTTCTTTTGCACCACGTGATGACACTTTGTTTGCAGCAGTCATAGAAATAAGTTCTGCAAAAGAGTCCGCATCGATCTTGGCATCTGCCCATCGTTTTGGATTGTTCTTAACAAGTGATGCAAGATCAGAATTTATGTAGTTTGAAAGAGTCGCAACGAGCTTTTTTTCATCACCTTCTTTTTTGAGCTTCTCTACCACAGCTTCAAAATAGTCACCCCACTCTTTGTTACGAACATAGACCTCAGCATCTTCAGACCGAAGACCAAGTTCTTTTGTAAGTCGCTCTCGTCTCTCCCAAGGAAGCTCACCGAGCTCAGCTTTTATTTTTTCTGGAGCAAATTCTGGAATCTCCGAAACGTAGATCTTTGGAAGATCTGGTTCTGGAAAATATCGGTAGTCATGAGAATCTTCTTTTACACGCTGTGAGAAAGTTTCTTCTTTTGTTTCGTCCCAACCTCGAGTTTCCTGAATGATCTTCTCCCCCGCTTCGAGCATTGCTGTGTGGCGTTCGATTTCATACGCAATCGCTTTTTCGACAGCTTTAAATGAGTTAATGTTTTTTACTTCAACCTTTGTACCAAAAGTTTTTGAACCTTCAGGAGCAATAGAAATGTTTGCCTCAACACGCATTTCGCCCTTTTCCATGTTGGCATCACCTGCACCCAAATACTGCAAAAGGAGTTGAAGTTCGCGAGCAAAAGCCGAAGCCTCTTCAGCTGAATGAATGACTGGTTCGGTGACCAATTCCATCAAAGGCAAACCTGCACGATTGAAATCAACGAGGCTTTCGGTACCAGTGTCATGAGTTGAACGAGCAGTATCTTCTTCAAGATGAATACGAGTGAGTTGCACACCGTGTAGTGAGCCACCAGACACCAGAGGATATTTGTACTGGCTGATTTGGTATCCCTTTGGGATATCAGGATAAAAGTAGTTTTTACGGTCGAATTCAGTGAAATTCGCTATGGTGCCGCCAACTGCCTGCCCCATCTTAATGACGTGCTTTACGGCCTGTTTATTGATCACAGGAAGGGTTCCAGGGTGACCCATGCAGATTGGACAGATATTAACGTTCGGACGCTCTTCGTCAGGATCGTTCTTTGAATCACAAAACATCTTAGTGCGAGTTTTCAGCTCAGCGTGAATTTCGAGACCGATGGTTGGTACGTACTTCTTCATGAAAATTTAATAGGGATGTAAAACACTCTATAGGTTTATTTTAACCGACTTACGATAGTTTTGCCGAGCTTCTTCACAGACTCATCGTCTAAAATAGAAGTGGTAACTAATTCGGTTTTTGTAGACTTTAAAGTAGTTTCGAGAGCTTTTATTTTCTTTTTCAAATCCTCAGGAGAAACCATGTCGGTTTTAGTTAAAATAACAATCTCTGGTTTTTCAGCGAGTGTTGGTTCGTATGCAAAAAGTTCATCACGAATGGTTTTGTAGGCTGTTGCAACATCTTCGTTTTCAGCAGAAATACAGTGCAAGATCAAACTGGTGCGAGTAATGTGTCGCAAAAATTTATGTCCAAGGCCCTTTCCTTTTGAAGCACCTTGGATAAGACCTGGAATGTCCGCGAGTACAAAACCAAACAATGGACCAAGATGTGGTTCGATAGTCGTAAATTCATACGCACCAACTTTTGATTCAGCGTTTGTAAGCGTATTTAAAAGGCTTGATTTGCCGGCGTTTGGCATTCCCACGAGTCCAGCATCAGCCACGAGTGCGAGTTCAACTAAGAAATCCGCTTCATCACCCGGCTTTCCTGGAGTACTTTGTTTTGGGCGAACGTTAGTTGAGGCTTTGAAGTGTTCGTTACCCAAACCACCATTTCCACCTTTTAAAATTTTTGTGAGTTTTCCGTCTTC
>JAHFLV010000035.1 GCA_023264565.1 Candidatus Zambryskiibacteriota bacterium | reverse complement strand
AAATTTTCTGCGAATGCACGCGATGCGAATATTGCGCTTTCGCTACTTGAAATGAAGGGATTTGTTGAGGAGTCGGGTGGGTTTTTGAGACATGCTTAACTTTGACAAAAACTATTTGATATGTTAATATACTCTCCGAAAGCCTTCCGTATGTAGCGGTTGGCACCATGTTCACTTTAGCTGAGGTGCTTAATGTCTACGGTTCATGCACTTATGCTCAACGGTCGTCCGAAATGTCCTCACCGTCTTATGGTTTCATTTCGAAAAGAAGCGGCAGAGAAATTCAGGCTTCTTCTTCCCGCCAGTGTGGAAACAGGGTCTGAAGTAGAAATCGAGTACAAGTTCTGTGGAAACAAGGTCATACTTCGTGGAGTGGTTCAAATGCTTCACATGTTCCCGGAAGGAACTACAGTGATCCTAAAGCCATCTAAAGGAGATGGCTTCGCGAACTGGGACACGGTACCGATCTGGATTACAAATTCCAAGTCTGGACAATTTCACTCCGGCGTCCTCAGTTGAAATCTCGTTTTAACAACATCTCCACAGCGTCCACCAGGACGCTGTTTTCTTTTGCAAATTTTCTTGCAAATAATTTAAAAAATACTTGAATCCCCTTTCATATAATTTGCGTTCCAAAAACATTTATAGTATTACTTAGCCACATGAAGTTATTAATTGTCGAGTCACCGGCGAAAGCCAAAACGATTTCGAAATACCTCAAAGATATTCCTGGATCGAAAGAACACTACGAAGTCATTGCGTCCGTCGGTCATGTGAGAGACCTCCCGAAGAATAATAAAAAAGCCATCGACATCGAAGGTGGTTTTATTCCTCATTACGAAATTTCCAAAGGCAAAGAAATGGTTGTCGCCGAAATCGCTCGTCTTTCAAAAAAAGCTGACGAAGTCTTACTCGCGACTGACCCCGACCGAGAAGGAGAAGCCATTGCGTGGCATATTGCTGAAGCCGTAAAGCTCAAGAAGCCACATCGTGTGGTTTTTCACGAGATTACGAAGGACGCTATTATAGAGGCCCTCAATCATCCTCGTCCAATAGACCAAAACTTGCGCCATGCCCAGGAAGCTCGCCGCGTCCTCGACCGCCTCGTCGGCTACGATCTCTCCGGCCTCATTTGGAAAAAAGTTCGCTACGGTCTTTCTGCTGGACGTGTGCAGTCTCCGGCTCTCCGCATATTAATGGAACGCGAACGTGAAATCCGCGCATTCGTTCCAGTTGAGTTTTGGGTGATTACGGCGAATACAGAAACTACAGCAAAAAGTGGCGGCGAAAAATTCCCTATTACCTTTACCTGTGCTGAACAACCAACAAACGAAAAGGATGCAATGAGCATTGTGAAAAAAGGCGAAGCTGGAAAATGGTCTATTACCGATATCAAAGAAACCGAAGTTAAACGATCTCCTCGCCCACCATTTATTACTTCAACCCTCCAACAAGCCGCGAGTTCACGACTTGGTTTCGCCCCATCACGTACTATGGCCACCGCCCAGCGTCTCTATGAAGCCGGCCACATTACCTACATGCGAACCGACAGCACAAACTTGAGCAAAGTTGCAGTCGCACAGGCCGCAGCGGTGATCGAAAAGAATTTCGGTAAAAACCTTGTCGCGCTTCGAACCTTCACCAAGAAAAGTAAAAACGCGCAGGAAGCCCACGAAGCAATCCGCCCAACCAATCTTTCAAAAGAAAGTATGGGTATGAACGACGATCAAAAAAAACTCTATCGTCTCATTTGGAGTCGAACAATCGCGTCGCAAATGGCCGATGCTGCAATGCTTCGAACCAAAATCACGGCGCGCGTCGCGGGTACAAGTACCGACGCTGCGAGCACAACCTATTTCCCAGACTTCGACGCAAACGGTTCTCGTGTCATTTCTCCAGGCTGGCTCATGGCTGACCCAGATGCGCAAAAAGAAGATGTCATCATGCCAAAAGTTTCTGTTGGCGATCCTTTGAATTTGCTTTCTATTTTGCCTGAGAAAAAACAGACCGAACCGCCGACCCGATATTCCGAAGCCGGTCTCATTAAAGAACTCGAAAAGCGCGGTATTGGTCGACCATCTACATACGCGGCGATCATTCGAACTATCGAAGAACGTGGCTACGTCACCAAAGTCAGCCGCTCTCTTGTCCCAACCGATACCGGCGACGTGGTTAGCTCTTTCCTTGAGCAAAATTTCATGGACTATATTAGCGATTCCTTCACCGCTGAGATGGAGGACAAGTTGGACGACATTGCCAAAGGCGATCGCGAATATAAAAAAACATTGACCGATTTCTATAAACCATTTTTGAAAGACGTGAAGTCGAAAGACAAGATCGACAAACTCACCAACCTCGGTGTGGCCGATCCTCAGTTCAAATGCCCTGTCTGTGGCGCTGGCATGATCATCAAACTCGCCAAGTCTGGCAGATTTTTGAGTTGTGAAAAATTCCCTGACTGCGTTGGTGCGCGAACAATCGACGGCAAGGAACTCGAGGGCCCAAAAGAAACCGGCGAACTCTGCCCGGATTGCAAAGACGGCAAACTCATGGAGCGTGATGGAAAGTTTGGCCGCTTTATCGCCTGCTCAAACTATCCAAAATGTAAGTACGTGAAGCAAAGTGAAAATAATCAAAATTCGACCGGCGTAAAATGCCCAACTTGCGGCGCGGGCGTTATGGTAGAACGCCGCGGCCGCTTCGGTCTTTTCTATAGCTGTTCAAACTATCCAAAGTGCAAAGAAGCCATCAAAGCCAAACCAACCGGCAAACTCTGCGAGTATCTCCGCGAAACTGGCGGTGTAGGCGAAACCAAAACCGGCGGCACCGTCTGCGGTCACCTCATGATGGAAGGCACCAAAACTATTCCCGAACGCTGCAGCGACAAAACCTGTCCAAACCATAATCCGCATAAGTTGGTGAAGTAGAATTTACAACGAAAAATTACTGACCGAATACAACTCCTCATTTTCTTCTTTCTCTTTTTCGACAGGAGTGCGGTCGTCGACAAAATCTTTTGTTTCTTCTGGAGAAAGCGCGGCGACAGGAGCAGGCTCGCCGGAAACAGCTGACGAAGTAGCGGACGCCGCAGAATCAGCCACCATATTTTTCGAAGCAATATGTTTATTCATCATTTCATTCGCATCCCCTGCTTTGCCAGCGTTTAGAAGTTCGAGGATTGTATGTAAATCTGTATTAGAAAAGAAATCAATGGTGAGCTTGCCGCCGTTTTCACCACCAGCTTTTCGTTCAATAGAAACTCGGGTACCAAGAGACGCGGCAATTTTTTCTTCAAGATCAGCAATTTCTGGGTCGACAACATAGTCTCGCTTGCGCACTTTGTCGTAGGCAATTTTTCGAGAAATCGCTTCGGCTTCGCGCACGGTCAATTTCTTGAACATGATTTCTTTAAACAGAGTTCGCTGTTCGTCCGGACGATCACCCAACATGAGTATCGGTCGAGTATGACCTTCGGAAATCTGTCCCTTGCCAAGCGCGTCTAAAATTTCCGCTGGCAAAGACAAAATACGAATGCTGTTCGAAACATATTCGCGACTCTTGCCAACCTTGCGCGCAATTTCTGCATGTTTGAATTTAAAAACATTGGCGAGCTGTTCGAAGGCGCGAGCGCGGTCGATCGGATTCAAATCTTCGCGCTGGATGTTTTCAATAATCGCGAGCTCGAGCTTAACCTGGTCAGTTTCTTCGCCAGTTTTAATCAGCACCGGAACTTGCTGCAAACCTGCGAGTTTTGACGCACGTAAACGTCGCTCACCCGCAATGAGCTCGTATTCAACATCGAGTCCACCGTCAGGCTTTTCGATTTCTTTTCGGGTCACCACGAGCGCCTGCAACACACCGTATTGTTTTATAGAATCAGCGAGACTTACGAGCTGCGCCTGGTCGAATTCTTTGCGTGGCTGAAACGGATTCGGCTTTATTTTTTCGACATCAATCCAGAAAATGGAGTCGTTGTAGTAATAAGACATGGGAGTATTTTAGCACGACAAAGAACCTGTCAGCATGTGTATGAAAATAAAAAAACCCCGTCGTAGCTTTCGCTCGTACGGGGTGCCATGTGTTGGCCCAGAGGTTTGGCAAACCAAGGACCCATCCTGAAAGGTTTCATCGCGCAGTCCAGGTAGAAACCGTGCAATGAGTGACTGTCCGGAGCCGAGCCGTCACAGCGCTTTATCGGCATATGGATATTAGCACGCTTAGTATTTTTGTCAAATAACTATCAGATTTTGAATTTCGGTCTGAATTTAGTACAGTAGTGAGCACATCCATGCCGGGATGGCGGAATTGGTAGACGCACACGACTCAAAATCGTGCGGAGCAATCCTTGAGAGTTCGATTCTCTCTCCCGGCACAAAAAAGAACACTGGCCTCGTAGACAAATACCGTGCAAAAATTGAGCGTAAAAAATAAACCAAAAATCCTGGTCATTCTTGGCCCGACTGCTTCTGGAAAAAGCGCACTGGCAGTGCGACTTGCTCGCGCATTCAAAAGCCGCAAAGGCGAAATTATTTCGGCTGATTCGCGCCAGGTGTATACGGGCATGGATATCGGCAGCGGCAAAATCACTCCCGCAGAAATGAACGGTGTGCCGCATCATATGCTTGATATCGTTTCTCCGAAGCGTACCCAGGAATTCACTGTCGCTGAATTTCAGAAAATGGGCCAAGAAAAAATTGCTGACATTATTGCTCGCGGAAAATTACCAATCATTTGTGGCGGCTCGGCGTTTTATATCCAAGCACTTGTTGATTCAATTATTTTTCCAGAAGTTTTGCCAAACAAAAAACTTCGGGCGAAACTCGAGAAAAAAACCACCGAACAACTTTGTGCAATCCTTAAAAAACTCGACAAGCGTCGTTTTGCGGAAATCGACACTGCTAATCCACGGCGCTTGATCCGCGCCATCGAAATCGCCACCAAACTTGGCGCCGTTCCAAAACTTCAAAAAGCTAAAAAACTCTATGGTCCCCTTTTCATCGGCACGATTTTGCCTGAAGAAAAACTGAGACAGAAAATCAATGTTCGACTCGAAAGTCGTCTCAAAGGCGGCATGATCCGCGAAGTTTCAAGGCTTCATAAAAACGGCGTCTCATGGAAGCGCCTCGAAAAATTTGGTCTTGAATATCGC
>JAHFLV010000012.1 GCA_023264565.1 Candidatus Zambryskiibacteriota bacterium | reverse complement strand
TGCAAAACTCGCAGGCTTCCTTGGTTTGCTCATTGCGGTGCCGGTCGTAACTATTTTTATGGAATTTTTCCATGACATCGAACGCGAACGAATTGGTGAAGAGGAAAGAGATAGTAAATAAGCGCAAACAAAAACCTAATATATTCCGATGAAACCTTTCTACATAACGACAACCTTGCCGTACGTAAATTCTGACCCACACATTGGTTTTGGTATGGAAATTATTCGAGCCGACATCATTGCCCGATATAAAAAACTCCTTGGACACGAAGTATTTTTCAATACCGGTACCGACGAACATGGCATTAAAATTTTCCGAAAGGCCGAAGAAAACGCTAAAACTCCTCAGGAATATGTCGATGAATATGCGGCAAAGTTCAAAAATCTTTTGCCGGCGCTCGGTATTGGCCAGGGTGAAAATTCTGTACCGGTTCATTTCATTCGAACAACAGACGAACGTCATATACAAGCAGCGCAGGCATTTTGGCTGCTTTGTGAAAAAGCAGGAGATATTTATAAAAAAACCTACAAAATAAAATACTGTGTTGGTTGTGAACTCGAAAAAACCGAATCCGAGCTTGTTGAGGGCCACTGTCCAATTCATCCGAGTCTCAAACTCGAAATCATAGATGAGGAAAATTATTTCTTCAGATTTTCTAAATATCAGCAGCCCCTTTTGGATTTGTATAAAAAAGTACCTGATTTTGTTATTCCAGAATCTCGTCTTGGAGAAATTCGAGCTTTTGTGGAACGTGGTTTGGAGGACTTCAGTATTTCGCGTTTAGCTTCCAAAATGCCATGGGGTGTGCCGGTTCCGGGCGACCAAAACCAAGTGATGTATGTGTGGTTTGACGCGCTCGTAAGCTATATCTCAACCCTCGGCTGGCCAGGAAAAGACGCAGAAACCGCTGCAAGCTTTGAAAAATGGTGGAATGAATCCGGTGGAGTTGTACAGTACTGTGGCAAAGACAATTTGCGTCAGCAGTCTGCAATGTGGCAGGCGATGCTTATGTCAGCCCGACAACATGCACCGAAACTTATTCCTTCTCGCCAAATTATCATCAATGGTTTTATTACCTCTGGTGGTAAAAAAATGTCCAAGAGCGAAGGGAACGTCATCGACCCAATCGCTGTGGTAAACGAATATGGCGCCGAAGCCTTGCGTTACTACGTTGCCCGCGAACTCCATCGTTCTGAGGACAGTGATTTTACGATGGAGAAGTTCAAAGGTGCGTATAATTCAAACCTCGCGAATGGTCTTGGAAATTTGGTTAGTCGAATTATGAAAATGGCTTCAACAAATTTGGCCGTACCAGTTTTAGTTGAAGGAATTGAAATACCGACTTCTTTTAAAAAAGCTTTAGATGTTTTTGATATTCAACTTGCTACAGACATTATCTGGACAGCGATCGGGGATATTGATTTAAAAATCCAAACCACGCAGCCTTTCAAACTCGTTAAAACAAATAAAGAAGAGGGTGTCTTGATCATTGAAGACATTGTTAAAAAACTGTATGCAATCGCATTGATGCTCCAACCAATCATGCCAGAAACGGCCGTAAAAATTATGAAGTACGTTACGACTAATACTTTCCCAGAAACCCCGCTCTTTTCTCGCAAGGATTAACAAAATCTAACCCCCCCCGCTTTCTTCAGATGTCACAATACGACTACATCGACATTCATTCACATCTCAATTTTGAAAACTTCGACGCTGATCGAGAAGCAGTTATTGCTCGTTTAAAAGAAGAAAACATTGCCACGATCACGGTGGGTACATCGGTTGCTGATTCAAAAAAGGCGATTGAGTTGGCAGAAAAATATGACAATGTATACGCAACGGTTGGTATTCATCCGACCCACGATTGGTCACAGGCAGAATTTGTCGAACTCGATACGCTTGCTGCCCACAAACGCGTCGTAGCGATCGGTGAATGCGGCCTCGATTTCTTTCGTTTACCAAAAGAGGCAACTAATCCTGCCGAAATGTCACTTGCAGATGAAATCCAGCAAATAAAAATGCATCAAGGTCAGGCTTTCGCTCGGCACATTGAAATTGCCCTCAAATACGACAAACCACTTATGATTCATTGTCGAAATGCCTACGAAGAGGCGATTAGTATTATTTCTGCGTATCAAAAAGAACATAAACTCGGACATAAGCTTCGTGGCAACATGCATTTCTTTGCGGGCAATGTCGAAGTAGCAAAAAAATTTCTAGAACTCGGATTTACACTTTCATTTGCTGGACCGATTACATTTGCTCGTGATTATGACGAAGTTATAAAAAATGCACCCGCCGGCATGATTATGTCAGAAACAGATTCTCCGTTTGCGGCACCGATTCCATTTCGAGGGAAGCGAAACGAGCCTCCTTTTGTTAAAGAAATTGTAAAAAAGATAGCGGAAATTCGCGGAGAGGATTTTGAAACGGTCCAAAAGCAACTTGTGGCGAATGCGCGTAAGACCTTTGCGTTTTAGCCACCTAACCCCGAAAAGTGCCCATTTTTAGCCTCCGGACTCCCAAATCCGAGGGTTTTTCATATAAAAACCATATATTGAGCCACTATATTGCAAAGCCTACGGCCCTGTGGTAGTCTTTCAGGACTAAAAGGGCGGGCGGTTTGCAGAGGTCCCTGGATTTAATTGTTTTTAATTTATTTTTTAACACCAAGCAGTAAACTAGAGTAGATGTTCGTATGAAAACCACAGAACACAAAGAAACAGGTGCCGCGATGCATGTCTACGAAGTAGGCTATTTGATCGTACCAACAGTCTCAGAAGACAAAGTTGCCGACGAAGTCTCTGCTATCCATACCATGCTCGAAGGTGCTCATGCTTCAATCATCGCTGAAGAATTTCCAAAGGCTATGCCTCTTGCATACACTATGGAAAGAACTCACGAAACTAAGAAGCAAAAATTCAACGAAGCGTACTTCGGTTGGGTTAAATTCGAAATGCCTGTGGCTTCTATCAACGACATCGACCAGAGTCTCGTAAAACGATCAAACATTCTCCGACATTTGATCACCAAAACTGTTCGAGAAAACACCGTATATTCAACTCGTTTGGCAGAAGAACTCGCTGAAAAAGCAGGTGAAGCCGCAGACGCTGCTGCCGGTGAAACTCCTTCAGAAGAAGTTGGTGCAAAGAAAGAAATGGATAAAAGTATCGATGCTTTGGTCATTGGTTAAGGAAAATCAGAGTAATTTGCGATTATAAATTTTACATAAACGCACAAGTAATCATGTATCTCAACAAAGCACTCATCATAGGAAATTTAACTCGAGATCCAGAATTAAAATCGTTGCCATCAGGAATCCAGGTTTGTAGTTTCAGTGTTGCGACCAATCGTACATGGACAGATAAAAACGGTGCAAAGCAAGAAAACACCGATTTTCATAACGTCGTAGTATTCGGAAAGCAGGCAGAAAACGTTGGTAAGTATCTCAAGAAGGGAAGTTCAGTACTCGTCGAAGGACGAATGCAGACTCGCTCATGGGACGCTGCGGACGGTCAGAAAAAGTACCGAACTGAGATCATTGCAGACCGAGTTCAGTTCGGCCCACGCCGAGAAGGCGGTTCTCCAGCCGGAGCGTCAAATGGCTCTAGTTATGGCGATTCTGGCGTTAAAGCAGGCGGAAAGGGCGCGAAGGTTGACAGTGTAGAGCAAATTGATACCATTGAGTATCCCTCAGAGGAGATTAACCCGGAAGACATTCCATTTTAAGAAATAATCAAGCCTAACGGCACAATAATTACATGAAGCAGTGTTTTTTCACCCAAAATAATATCAAATACGTCGACTATAAAGATGTCGATATTTTGAAGAAATTCCTCAATCCGCACGGCCGCGTTATGGCTCGCAAGCGAACAGGTGTGAGTTCTGGCCATCAGCGCCAGCTCGCCCTCGCGGTGAAACGAGCTCGCTTCATGGGTATGCTCCCGTTCGTTTCAAGGTAGTCTCAAGTTCGTTCGGACACTTCCGGCGAATACAAAAACTCCCCAGCTGGGGAGTTTTTGTATGAGTATAGAATCTAAATATTGTTGAAAGGAGACTGTCGGAACCCGAGCAATTACCGTTTTGTGAAGAAATATGTTGCGAGGGTGAGAGGGAGCAAAAAACCACCGGAAGGTGGTTTTTATGCGTGCTCCTGAAAACAATGCTTAGATTCTAGAGTCGATCAGTATACTCACCAGTTTCAGTATTAATTCGCAAAATGTCGCCTTCTTTTACGAACATTGGAACGTTTACAGTTGCTCCTGTTTCGAGAACTACAGTTTTGTTGCCACCTTTCTGGGTGTCTCCCTTAACTGCAGGATGAGCTTCGGTGACTTTGAGTTCAACTTTAATAGGCACTTTAATGCCGATGATTTTGTCTTCAAATTCGAGCGCCGAAACAATAGAATTTTGCTTTAAGAATTTCATTCCTGGACCAAGCATTTCGGTGTTGAGTGTAAAACGCTTGCTTGGATCCTTTTCTTCGCAGAACCAGTATTCACCTTTATTTTCAAAGAGATACTTGATGTCGCGGCTCGTCATGTCTGCTTCTTCAACCTTTTCAGATACGTGGAAAGAGACTTCTTTGATGCCTCCAGTGATAAGGTTTCGCATTTTGACTGCGTTGACCGGCTTTCGTTGCTGCTTTCGAAATACGTGAGAGGTGAGAACTTCGTATGGTTCACCTTCGTAGATGATAAATTTTCGTTCTGTGATTTCGTTATATTCCAACATGGTTTTGATGGTTGATTGCTAGTGGAGAGAGTATAAAGGAATTTACGTCTTCCGACAAGCTTAAAATCTGAGTGTTTGGAGGAGACTGTCGGAACCCGAGCAACTATCATTTTGTGATGTATACAGTTGCTCGGGTGAGAAGGAACAAAAAATCCCCGGTCGGGGATTTTTATGTGTGCTCCGGAAAACACTCAGATTTATAGGGGGTGTCAGAAAAGAGTTTATTCCTCCGACGAACTCGTGCTCGATTCGTCACTACCAGTCGACGGTGCACCTTCTTCGTCTAACTTCTTTAAAATGTTTTTCAAAATCTCGTTGGCAATTTTGGTATTTGCGCGGAGGAATTGGCGAGTAGCATCGTAGCCGCGGCCGAGTTTTTCATCGCCGTATGAATAGCTGGTACCACTTTTGGTAATAATGCCGTGCTTTTCACCAAGGGCAATGATTTCACCTTCACGAGAAATACCTTCGTTGTACATGAGATCAAACTCGGTCTGGCGAAATGGGGCGGCGACTTTATTCTTTACGACTTTTGCGCGAATTCGAGAACCGACAACCTCCTCGGCTTTCTTGATCTGGGCGATGCGGCGAATATCAATTCGAACAGAAGTATAGAACTTAAGTGCCTTGCCTCCAGGGGTAGTTTCTGGGTTGCCAAAGGTGACACCAATCTGCATTCGGATCTGGTTAATGAAAATGATGATGGTTTTGGACTTGGCGACGATGCTGGTGAGTTTTCGCAAAGCCTGAGACATCAAACGAGCCTGCTTTCCAACATGATGCGCACCCATGTCACCCTCGATTTCATCTTTTGGGGTGAGAGCAGCGACTGAGTCGACAACGATGACATCGATCTTTCCAGAACGCACAAGACCCTCGGTAATTTCCAAAGCTTGCTCACCGTTGTCTGGCTGAGAAATAAGAAGTTCGTCGGTGTTTACGCCGAGTTTTTTTGCGTACTCAGGATCCATCGCATGTTCTGCATCGATGAATGCACAAATGCCACCTTTTTTCTGAGCCTCTGCCACAACGTGCAAGGCGAGGGTAGTCTTACCAGAAGATTCAGGACCAAAAATTTCAACAATGCGTCCCTGTGGCAAACCACCAACACCCAAAGCAACGTCGAGGCCGATTGAACCCGTGCTGATTGAGTCGATGTTTACACGAGGCTTTTCACCCAACTTCATAATGGCTTCTTCGCCGAATTTGGTTTTTATCTGGGCGATCGCGTCTTCAATCTCTACGTTTATCTTCTTTGGAGCTTTCGGTTCTTTCTTTTTCATTTGATGTGCTGATTAGCTGATAGTGAGTGGTGGTCGTTTGTTGTGAGTTGTTTAGCGCTGAGTCAACGTTCCGCTTGGTTCATTGTAGAGAATCTCAACTAACTTTTCGGTTTTTCTTCCGAATCGATCTTCTGCTGCAATTTTCACAACATTGCTTCCGTCTGAAAGAACAAATTTTTCTTTGAAGTCACCGTGCTCGTTCATGGAAATTTCTCGGTCATTCATTTTGAGCTTTACGATATTTTTTGCTCGGCCAGTGATGTCGGTGACCGCAGTGCTTGAGACTTTGCCATTCAAGGGGAAATCGATCATAACAACCGGTCCCTCTCTCAAATCTTTTGATTCATAAAACGCATAGCCGCCAATACCAACAAGGGCAATGATGGCAACTATGAATCTGATGGCAATTCTACTATGCATACATTAAATTTCCCTTAAGTATATATTAAGAAGCCTGTGGATCACCTGTGGATTGTCCGGGGACACTGCCAGAACTGTCTCCGTCACGCATCAAGACATCGCGAGGTTTGGCACCAGAGCCACTTGAAACCACCCCGCGTTCCTCAAGAATGTCGATCAAACGAGCCGCGCGCGCGTAGCCAATGCGCAGTTTGCGCTGAAGGAATGAGGTTGAAGCTTTGCCAGCCTGCATAACGATATCCTTTGCTTCTTCGTAGAGTTCATCGTCGTCTGCGTCGCCGCTATCGCCACCAAAACTGTCGAACATGGCATCATTGTCGGCCGCTTTTTGTTCGCCGGTAATATCAAGTGAAGGCATGAGTTCTTCCTCGTACTGTTTTTTAAGATAATCAACAACGCTTTTGACTTCTTTTTCAGAAATGAAGGCAGACTGAACGCGCTGTGGCTGAGACATATCGCTCGACTGGAACAACATGTCGCCGGCACCAAGAAGTTTTTCGGCACCTGCTGCATCGAGAATAGTTCGAGAATCAATCTGTGAAGTCACCTGCAAAGCGAGGCGAGTCGGCACGTTAGCTTTGATGAGACCAGTAATGACGTTCACTGATGGTCGCTGGGTCGAAAGAATCAAATGAATACCAACGGCTCGGCTCATTTGGGCCAAACGAACGATCGAAGCTTCGAGCTCACGAGGATATGACTGCATAATATCTGCCAATTCGTCGATGATGACCACAATGTATGGCATGGTTTCAGGACCGGTATTTTCGGTTTCATCTGTTTCAGAGTCGCTGCCTTTGCCATTTTTTCCAGCTTTCTGCATTTTTTCCATTGCCGGCTGTAAAATATTTTTATGGTACGAATCAATGTCGCGAACTTTTTCGTTCTGAAGTACGTCATAGCGTCGATCCATTTCTTTTCCAGCCCACTTAAGCGCCATGATGGCTTTCTTTGGATCGGTAATAACCGGGGTCAAAAGATGCGGAATGTTGTTGTAGAGGGTAAGTTCAACACGTTTTGGGTCGACCATGATGAACTTCAAATGCTCTGGAGAGTTTCTATAGAGAAGTGAAGTGATAAGGGTGTGAATGGTCACAGACTTTCCTGAACCAGTTGCGCCGGCTACGAGCAAATGAGGCATCTTGGCGAGGTTTGAGAAATACGAACGACCAGAAACGCCTTTTCCAAGTGCGACCAAAAGTGGCTTGTTGGATTCGCTAAACTCCGCCGAGCCGACCAAGTTTCCAAGACCGACCGTGGTTTTAACGCTGTTTGGAATTTCGATACCGACGAGTGACTTGCCTGGGATCGGTGCTTCGATACGAATAGGATGCGCAGCCAAAGCAAGAGCAAGATCGTTTTGGAGACCGACAATACGCGCCAGCTTCACACCTTCAGCAGGCTTGAGTGCATATCGGGTAACTGAAGGGCCAATTGAAATTTCATCCATTTCCACATCGATACCGAAGTTCTGAAGTGTTCTTTTAATGATGTTTGAGTTGGCTTTAATGTCGCCTACACCAGGCTTGCCTTTATCGTTTTCAAGCAGGTCGAGCGGCGGTGGAGTGTATGGTTTTTTGGATGCAAGTTTGAAAGGGGCTTCGGCCTCTGCTTTGCCTTTGCTGCCAAACATGCCCGCAGCTGCCGGTCGAGTTTCTTCTTGTTGAGCGATAACGACTCGATTCTTTCCTTCATTCATGTCAGCCTTTTTCGCATCCTCAATGGCTCGAGCAGAAGCTTCGTCTGTCATGCCAGCGATCTTGATTGGTGCCTCTTCTTTTTCCGCATCTTTGTCGGTTTTTTTGAATAGGCGAGTGATAGGGGAGAAGAGAACGTTGAGATGTAGCGCTGCGTTGAACATGGCGAGAATTGAAACACAGGCAATACCAACCAAAACTATTGTGGCAACAGTCACATCAAAAAGCGCGATCAATGGTTTTGAAATAATGTTGCCGATAAAACCACCTTTGCCTGGAAGACCTATATTGATCAGACCGAGTCCAGACAAAAACAAAATTCCCGCGCTGATGAGCTGTACTGCCGCAACATCGGTTTCTTCTTCTTTTGGAACTGTAAAGAGAAGACCAAGGGCAAGCAAAACAACGGGTAGAAAATAGTATCCAACACCAAGGAGCATATCGAGTACTGAAAAAGTTTTGCTGCCCACGATTCCTGCTTTATTGAACGCTGCGAGGATCAAAAAGAGGGTAATAACAAACAGTATTACTGCACCGATGCCGCGTTTCGTACCCTCATTAAGATTGGTAAAAGCTTCAAGTGTAGGCTGCTTTTTATTCGCTCTTTCTTTCTTTGAATTTCTGTCTTTTTTTGCCATATGTATAGGCAATAATATCACGCAGATGAAACTCTTAGCTGTGTATTACTTGCAATATTAGCCATGTTTTAAGGGCTATTTTCAGCTTTTGGTCATATGGGTCTGTATGACTTTTTACACCACCCAATGGTTTTTTAGGCACCGTCCGCATGTCCTTTTATCTTAAAGGACACTTGATTTTAGGGACAAAAGGATGTATTATTATATAAAGGACATTATAGAAAAATAAGGGACATAAAATACTCAACTAAAACAAAAAGACAGTGGAAGACATGGCACTACAAAAAAATAATGAAAACACTGGCGTAGAAGCAAATTCTAGCCTTGTTTTAGATCAAAAAGAAAAGGACAAGTCGTCTGAATATTTTTCTGAACGAGCAAAAAAGCTCACCACTGCAGTCTACCTTGTTACCGGTTTGATTCCACAAACCGACCCACTTCGTTTGTCGATCCGAGAACTTTCAATCAAACTTTTGTCCCTTATCGGTACAACTCCAGTCGGACATTCTCTTTCAGACATTTCAACAGAAGCTCATGCACTTTCTAAAAAAGTTTTGGAAATGCTCGAAGTAGCATTCTTTTCTGGCTACGTTTCCCAGATGAATTTCTCAGTTCTAAAAACAGAATTCGATCTTTTTGCGAATGAAATTTTGGATTTCACTGGCGCGCAAGAAAATATTAACCCTGACCTTCTTCAGTCTGATTTTTCACAATACGGCTCATTTAAGCCACAAAATACGAATTTCAAAGCTCTTGTATCTCGAACACAGAAAACTAATTCTACCTATAAAAAGTCGGGTATTTCTTCTACTAAAACTCAGGTCCGAAACCCACTTTTACCCGAAATAAAAGCAACTCCTTCAAAGAACGTAATTGAAGCTAAAAAGATGAGTCGTAAAGAAGCAATTCTTTCTATTATTAAGCTCAAGGGCTCAGTCAATATAAAGGATGTTTCTTCCGTTGTGATTAATTGCAGCGAAAAAACCATTCAACGTGAATTAACTTCTCTTGTCGAGACCGGTGTTCTTAAACGAACAGGCGAACGACGTTGGAGTGTCTATTCTTTGGCTTAAATAGGGCTTAGTAGAGGCCTACGATAGGTTTGTAATAATTATATTTTCTTTTTATTTTTTTAAATTTGGTCGAGTGACTACGGTGTCCTTTTCGCCATTTCAGTACATTTGTAAAAAAAATCAAGTATTATCCACAGATTTTCTTTGCTGCACCTCGGTGGAGAGGGTAGTATGAACGGTAAGCGATACGTGTTTGCTATAGGAATTTCCTATGCTACACTGTTCGCTATTCCCGTATTTCCCGTGTAAGAATAAGGGCGTTTAGGCGTCCTCATGGTTGCCGGGTACGACAGGGTCTTTGACAATAAAATAGTGCTCAAGTTTTAAACAAATGCGTTCAAATGGTGTTCGCGGTTTGTTTTTGTGCTTTTCTGCATGACTTATTCCTTACATTTTCTGTTACGACTGCACTCAGACCAACATGCTACTAACTCGCAGGTTTAAATTCGGTCGAAAGAATTAAAGCCGGCGAGGTTAGGAAGAGTGCTTGGGAGAAATCCCAAGCATATACAGTTAGTAGAATTTATAAGCAAAAATTATAAGCACTGTGTTGTGGAGAAATCTGCAATACAGTTCATTCCGTTCAATTCACCAAAATTTATCAATAATACGGTGACTGAATTGAAATAAATCAAAATATGAATTTTAAATCAAAAACTGCAAAACTCGCTGCGGGACTTGTAGGTTTTGCGTTTGCCTTTTCTTTGGTTGTAGCACCTACAGCTAAAGCTCAGACAAATTCAGAACTTCAGGCGATGATTAACACTCTTCTCGCTCAGATTGCATCATTACAAGGACAAATTGGTGGAACTACTGGTTCAACTTCTCACACCTTCACTATGGACCTCACAGTCGGTAGCACAGGTTCTGAAGTAGTTGCTCTCCAGCAGATGCTTGTTGCTAAAGGCTTCCTTACAATGCCAGCTGGCGTTGCTATGGGATACTTCGGTGAAGCTACACGATCAGCAGTTGCTGCATGGCAGGCTGCTAACGGAATCACACCAGCTTCAGGTTACTTTGGCCCGATCACTCGAGCTAAGGTCAACTCTATGGTTGTTGTAACTCCAGGAAATCCTTCAAACCCATCTAACCCTTCAAACGGTCAGGCTGGTGATGTGACTGTTACTTCTCGAAGCTCTGGTACAGATAACCAGGTTATCGAAGGAAGCAGCAACACTAAGGTTCTTGGCTTCGATGTTAAGGCTCAGGGTTCTGACGTCAATGTCACTTCAGTTCGAGTTGAAATGGAGCACACTGATTCAGACACTGCAAGCTCAGATCGTTTGACTCGTTACGCTGACTCTGTAGCTATCATGTACAACGGAAAGGTTGTCGGCTCAGCTGATGCAAGCGAATTCTCAAAGGACAGCAACGTATACTCACGAAACATCGCTGTTTCTGGAGCTAGCGTTTCTGAAGACCAGACTGGTCGATTCTATGTTGTTGTTTCTGCTCTCGACAATCTCGACAGCAACGACGCTGGAACTGACTGGGAGGTTGCTCTCGGACAGGTTCGATTCACTGACGGTACTGGCGCTATCTTGACTGATACAACCGGTACAGGTATTGGTGGTTCAATCACCCAGACCTTCACATTCGAAGATTTGGCTACATCAGGCGATGTCAAATTGACTGTCAACGAAGACGATTCAAGCGTCAATGATGCTCACACCGTCCAGGTTGATGACACAAGCGACACAAACGATGTTGATATCTTGAGCTTCACTCTCAAGGCTGACAACTCAGACATTCACCTTAAGGAAATTCCGTTTGACATTACTTCAGTTGGCGCCGGTGTCACTGAAATTGCAAACGACTTCCACCTTATGATGGACGGTCAGGATGTTGGTACAGTAACTATCGACACCGGAAACAGCTTTGCTTCAAGTACTAATACTACTCGAACAGTAACTGTTACCAACCTCGATGACGACGATGTTGTAATCAGCAGTGGTGATGAAGTTTCATTCACACTTACAGCTGATCTTAACGACACTGGCGGTGCATTCGGAAACGGTGATTACCTCGGTGTAACATTGAATTCTGACAGCATCGATGCAGAAGACCAGAACGGCGACTCTGTTTCAACAGCAGATCTCACTGGTACTGCTGACAGCGCTAACATTAGCTTCTCAGCTTCTGGTATCATGCTCTCAACAGGTGGTTCTGATTCATCTTCTGTTCTCGTAAATTCTTCAAACGTAACAACAGATGATCAGGGTAAGTTCACTATCAACTTCGACGTTACTGCATTCGAAGACACAGCATGGATCGCATTGAGCGCTGCAAGCAGCACCTCTGCAACTCCTTCAACTGCTGGTGCAGAAGTCTTTGTTGAGAGTCCAAACAGCGATGATGTATCAGTTGCTGGCGTAAGTGGTAACACTACTGCGACAACTACTGCTACTCTCGAATTGGCATCAGGTCAGAGTAACTTCGCTGATGGTAACTACGCTAAGATCGGAGCAGGTCAGACAGTGCACTTGGTTGCAACTGTTTACTTCGATCCAGCAACTACAGGTGTATTCCGAGGTCAGCTCTATGCTATTAACTTCGCAACCACAAAGGCTGCAGGTACAACACAGCAGCTCGCGCTTCCTACATCTGACTACCAGAGCCCTTCTGAGTCAGTACAGAACTAACGCTTCTGATCTTGCCTAGCTTTGCTAGTTAAGAAATAGTTACAAAAAACCACCCAATCGGGTGGTTTTTTGTTGTCTAAAAATATATACTTAGACTATGAAAAAAATCTGCTCTATTCTTTTTGGTCTAATGATGCTTATTGGATTTTCTTTTGTGGGCGCACATGTTGCGGCTGCTGCCATGATAAGCATTAGTCCTGTTGGTTCGACATCAGAAGTTTCAAAAGATATTCCTGACACCGTTCATCTAAAGGATGTTAATCAAATAGTTGGCACGAACACGTATCGCTTTAAGTTTGAAACAGCTGCGATTCAAAATTCAAATATAGATCATTGGGAAGTCAGAGTTTCATACGATCCCGGTGTTCATATGACATATGGTCAAATGCAAATGCCGTTTGCTAAATCTGGTGCTGCTCTTGAACTTCCTGGTTCGCAGGCTCCAAATACTTTTCTTCTATATATGACAAAACCAACTCTCGACAAGCGAGTTCATTTCTCATTTAAATTGAAAGCCTTCGACAAAAACCGAGAACAATTATACGTAGATAGAAAGGCGTTTATTTGGTAAGAAAACTAAAATAAGAAATTTAAAAAATGCGCGCATACTTTAACAAAAGTTTTTTTAGACTCCTTGTTACTTTTCTTGTTATCTTGATAGTGAGTTTGGTGGTTCAGTATATGGTGACTGGAGAATATGGGTATGGATCTGCTATCAATGCTTCGGGTAACACCCAGGATTCTCGGTAGGTTGATTTTCTGTAAGTTGACCTTTTGGTTGTATTTCTTGTATAATCCTCAACCTAAGGCCAAAGACAATAGGTAACGAGAGCTTCAAAGGAATTCTGTGGTTCGCCTCAGAAAACCACCTATCGAGGTTACACTCTGCGAAAGCGAATACGCTAACGCATTCCTTGCGGCCCTTAGGGTCGATTTTGTTTTAAGGCACAGCAAGTGCCAACATTATTAGCAAAATATGTTCGCGTTTCCGCACATATGTGCGTCGGCGCGGATTCTCAAAATGGCAATCACAAAAGCAAAGAAGGGAGATATTTTGAAGCGTCTCAATGACGTTTTCAAGAATTCAGTTTCAGTTGTGTTCGTGAACTTTCATGGCCTCACTTCAAACGAAGTGAACGAAGTTCGAAGTGAACTCAATAAAGAAAACACCAAGTACTTTGTCGCTAAAAAGTCTCTTGCACGAAAAGCTCTTGCAGAAGCGAAGTTTGAAGGAACAGCCCCTGAATTCGTAGGTGAACTCGGTATCGTGTACGGCTCAGATGCTGTTGCGCCAGCTCGAGGTGTCTACGCTTTTCAGAAAAAACTCGAAGATAAGATTTCTATTCTCGGAGGTATTTTTGAAGGCAAGTTTGCTGACAAGGCTCAGATGACAACTGTTTCTCAGATTCCACCACTCAAGACATTGCATGCTCAGTTCGTGAATATCATCAATTCACCAATCCAGGGTTTTGTTATGGCTTTGAATGAAATCGCGAAAAAGAAAACGGTTTAATTAAAAATTATTACATTTACTCGAAAATTATTATGGAAAATACAAACGTCGAAGTGCCAAGTAAGTTCAAAAGCGTTGTCGAAGCAATCGAAAAGATGTCAGTTCTCGATTTGCACGAATTAGTAAAGTTCTTGGAAGGTAAGTTCGGAGTTTCAGCTGCTGCTGTTGCAGTTGCTGGTCCTGCGGCTGCTGGTCCTGCTGAAGAAGAAAAATCAACAGCAAACGTAAAACTCACTGATGCTGGTGCAAACAAGATTGCTATCATCAAGGTTGTTAAGGAAGTTTTGGGTCTCGGTCTTAAGGAAGCAAAAGACCTCGTTGACGCCGCTCCTTCAACACTCAAGGATGGTATGAAGAAAGAAGACGCTGAAGCTCTCAAGAAGAAAATTGAGGAAGCTGGTGGAAAGGTTGAACTTAAATAATCTAGTCTTTTCTAGGTATTTACAAGAAACCGCTCTGGGTAAACCGGGCGGTTTTTTGTTGGAAAAGTCTACTATTGTAGCTGTGGTTCTTTTGCTATACTACGACCTACCAAATACAGACCTCGAAAACACAATACAACTACCAATATGGATATTCTGGAAAAAATCTTCGGCAGTGCTGCGAAAGTAAAAATCATGCGGTTGTTCCTGTTTAATCCAAACACAACCTTTGATCTCGACAGAATCGTAAAGCGCACAAAAATTTTTCCACAAGCAGCTCGTCTCAACCTTCGTTTACTCGAAAGCGTAAAACTCATTAAATCAAAAAGCGTTGTTCGAGAATTCAAGAAAATTCCAAAGCCACCGAAGCCTGCAAAAAAGGGAGGCAAGAAAGGTAAGAAGGGTGCCGGGAAAAAATCTATGGCGCTTGCGAAGGCATCTCAGAACGCCGCAAAATCCTTAAAAATCGCGCCGGTAAAATTTATAAAAAAGCGCGTACCAGGTTGGACACTTGATGAAAGTTTTTCATACCTTTTTCCACTCCAAAGTTTTCTTATTAATACCAGCCCACTTCAGGACAATGTGATTGTTCGAAAGTTCAACCGTGCAGGAAAGGTACGACTGCTCATTGTCTCAGGTGTATTTATTCATGAAAAAGAAAGTCGAGTTGATATTTTGGTTGTCGGTGATGGTTTGCGTCGAGCAACTGTAGATGCTGCGGTGAAAGACATGGAGGCCGAACTTGGCAAAGAGCTTACGTATTCGATGTTTGAAACCCGGGATTTTAACTACCGCCTCGGTATGTATGACAAGCTCATTCGAGATATCTTGGATTATCCTCATAAAAAGCTGGTAAATAAGCTCGGGGTCTAATTTGTAAGCCTTTCTACAAAGGGAAAAATGGGGAAATACTATACCTGGTCACCTCTGTGGCGGTGGTATACTAATAGGGTGGGAATCATTAATTATTAGATAAATACAGAATGCGGCGTTCGAGCCGCTTACAAATTATATGATTGAAACTTGGAGTGAAGTGTTGTCGAGATCTTTTCAGGATCTTTGGCATGGTGTCATTGCGTTCGTGCCTGAGCTTGTTGTTGCGATTTTAATTATCGTTATCGGTTGGCTCATTGGTGCTCTTATTGGCCGAGTAATCGCACAGATAATTCGATCACTTCGTGTTGATGAAGGTCTCCGAAAGGCGGGAATCGAAGATACTCTTGCTCGCGGCGGAATCGTTTTGAACGCCGGAGGTTTCATTGGCGCTCTCGTAAAATGGTTCATTATCGTTGTGTTCCTCGTTGCAGCTTTGGATGTTCTTCATTTGACTCAGGTCAATCAGTTCCTCCAGGGTGTAGTGCTCTACTACTTGCCACAGGTAATCATCGCAGTACTCATTCTTTTGCTCGCAGCAGTTATTGGCGACGTTATGCAGAGAATCGTTACGACTTCAGCTCGAACAGCTGAAATCAAGTCAGCTCGATTCTTGGGTAGCTTCACAAAGTGGGCAATCTGGATTTTCGCAGTTCTCGCTGCGCTCATCCAGTTGAACATCGCAACAGCGTTCATCCAGACAATCTTTACTGGAATCGTTGTCGCTTTGTCACTCGCTGTCGGTTTGGCATTCGGCCTCGGTGGCCAGGATGCAGCCGCTCGATTCATTGAAAAGACTCGAAACGAGATTTCTTCTCATCACTAATTCTTTAAACAGCCGCGAATTTTTCGCGAAGGTTTAAAGGCAAAAAGCCGCCCGGAAGGGTGGTTTTTTTGTTGCCAAAAGGTGTCTTTTTCTGAACTTTTGACCCCTTTTTGGCCTGTCTTATATATAGCCATTTGACACTATTTTTAGGCCGTATATACTATCCATTACCTAGATATGTTTACATTCAGTAACTTAATAAAAAAAGCGGAATAGATAACGCCTGTTTAAGTGTTATCTAAGCCGCGAAAGCGGTTTTTTGTTTCTCTGCAGCGCTTAAAAAATTTGAGCATTTCAGAGAGACAGAAATTACAGTCACGACCACACGAATGTAGTTTGAAAAATTAATCCTGTCGCGTCCGTAACCCAAGTGGGTCTTTTCGGGGCGTAGACAGACAAAACGGTTTTGCGCCGAGTAGGCGCGATTAATCGTGTTACATGTCTCTTGAACCGACGACATGTAACGAAAAAAGGTAAACCTGTTTGAAAACAGAGTCGAAAGACAATGTTAGAGAACAGGGTGTAAAGACCCGTTGTTGGCCGAAAGGACCAACGCGGGATTGTGGTGCATTGATTTCCTGACAGGAAATTAAGAGTATATGGTGGATGCCTAGACTTCTACAGGCGATGAAGGACGTAGCGTGGCTGCGATAAGCTTCGGTTAGGTGCTAAGCAACCTTTGACCCGAAGATCTCCGAATGAGGAAACTCCACTGTTAATAACAGTGACCGATCCAGCTTGACTGGACGGAGCAAACCCAGGGAAGTAAAACATTTCAGTACCTGGAGGAAAAGAAAACAATGTCGTAAGACACATTTCCCGAGTAGCGGCGAGCGAAAAGGAATGAGCCCAAACTCAGTTACATTCTCACGGTGCCCGCTTCGGCGTGTTTCGTGGGAATGTTACTGGGGGTTGTAAGGCAGTAGCGTCGTTTTTAAACGAGAAGAGTAAAAAAATTACATGATAACTGAAGGCGCTGGAAAGCGCGGCTCCAAAGGGTAATAGCCCCGTAAGTGAAATTATGTAATCTCTTTTGTTACTGTTCTTGAGTACTTCGAGACACGAATACCTCGGAGGAATCTGCCGGAACTAACCGGTAAGGCTAAATACTTGTAGAAGATCGATAGTGAACTAGTACCGTGAGGGAAAGGTGAAAAGTAGCCCGGTAAGGGCGGTGAAATAGACCTGAAACCATATATTTACAAGGAGTCGAAGAGGGTGCAAATCCTCGACGGCGTGCCTATTGAAGAATGAGCCAACGAGTTCATGTATGTTGCGAGGCTAAGTCCCGATAAAGGATGAAGTCGTAGGGAAACCGAGTGTGAATAGCGCGACTAAGTAGCATATATGAGACCCGAAGCCAAAGTGAGCTTGCCATGGGCAGGGTGAACCTCGCAGAAATGTGAGGGGAGGCCCGAACCGATAAGCCGTGCAATACTTCCGGATGACCTGTGGTAAGAAGTGAAAAGCTAATCGAACTTGGTAATAGCTGGTTCTCTCCGAAATAGCTTTTGGGCTAGCGTCAAATGTTCCTGCGAGGGGTAGAGCACTGGAAGATTTCAACAGGGTGAAAACTCGTGAAATCTATCAAACTCCGAATACTCGCAGCTAAAGTTTGGCAGTTAGACTCCGGGGGCTAAGCTCCGGTGGTCAAAAGGGAAACAGCCCTGATCTCAATTTAAGGTCCCTAAATCTATACTAAGTGCAAGCGAGGTGGTGGAGTTTCTCAGACACTGAGGAGGTTGGCTTAGAAGCAGCCATCCTTTAAAGAAAGCGTAACAGCTCACTCAGTAAGAGACTCTGCGCCGCAGATTAACGGGGCTAAGTATAGTACCGAAACTGAGGGCTTCGTTCGTGTTCGCACGAGCGGAGCGGTAGGAGAGTATTCACATCTGCTGTGAAGGCAAAGGGGTGACCCATGCTGGAGCGTTGTGAAGTAAGAATGTTGGCACAAGTAACCACAATGCGGGTGAGAACCCCGCACGTCGAATGAACAAGGTTTCCTTGGCAATGTCAATCAGCCAAGGGTTAGTCGGGCCTAAGGGGATGGCGAACGCCGTACCCGATGGACACATGGTTAATATTCCATGACTTTCTAAAAGAGTGACGAGAGGACGGAGTTCTGTAGTATGCGCGCATTATTGGATTTGCGCTCGTGTCGTGAGTTGGCTAATGAGGAAAATCCCATTGCTGCCTTTAATGGCGACTTCAAGCGAAGCGAAAATGTGTGAGCTTCGGCTCATATAAATGTGTGCGAGCGAGCTTCCAAGAAAATTCTCTAAACTTATCTTTTAGTAATCCGTACCGAAAACCGAAACAGGTGTTCAGGTCGAGTAGACCAAGACGAACGAGTGAGATGTCCCCAAGGAACTCGGCAAAAAAGCAGCCGTAACTTCGGAATAAGGCTTGCCCTTCTGTAAAAGGAGGGGCCGCAGCTAAAGTATCTCTGGCAACTGTTTATCAAAAACACAGCTCCCTGCGAACTCGTAAGAGGATGTATAGGGGGTGACACTTGACCAATGCCAGAAGGTCAAACAACGACCGTGCTATGTCGCAAGATGTAATGCTGATTGTTGTAAGCCCTGGTGAATGTCGGCCGTAACTATAACGGTCCTAAGGTTCTGAGTTTGTTCCGAGTGTTCGCGCAAGCGAATATTAAAACGAACTCAGAATGACTGGGACGGTTATAGGGCAAAAGTGGCTGTCTAGATAAACGAATAAGTTAAATCATTACATAAAATGCTACCTAATCTGTAGTAATACAGGTTTAGTCAAATTGTGGCTCAATAGAGACCAACGCCACACATCCGAACTCCGAAAGGTGAGGATGAAGATAGAGTCCGTCTGTGTTAAGGAATAGACGAGCGAAATTCCTTGTCAGGTAAGTTCTGACGCGCACGAATAGTGTAATGACTGGAGAACTGTCTCGGGGACTTGCTCGGTGAAAATACAATACCGGTGAAGATGCCGGTTACCTGCAGTTAGACGAAAAGACCCCGGAAGCTTTACTGTAGTTTGGCATTGAGTATACGTTTTGCCTGCGTAGCATAGTTGGGAGAGGTTGAAGTGGCGTTTTCGGACGCTGTGGACTCGTCAGTGAAATACCAATCTTGCTTGATGTATATTCTAACCTCGGCGGCAAAAACGCCGAGAAACAGTGCCTGATGGGCAGTTTTAGTGGGGCGCTATCCTCCTAAAGAGTAACGGAGGAGTTCATCAAGGTCAGCTAGCCGTGAATGGAAACCATGGCGATAGTGTAATGGCACAAGCTGGCTTAACTGTGAGGCGTACTTGCCAAGCAGATGCGAAAGCAGGACATAGTGAACCGACCATTCGTTTTAGAGACGGTGGAAGATTATCGGATAAAAGCTACTCCGGGGATAACAGGCTAGTTCCGCCCAAGAGTCCATATCGACGGCGGAGTTCGGCACCTCGATGTCGGCTCATCTTATCCTGGGGCTGGAGAAGGTCCCAAGGGTATGGCTGTTCGCCATTTAAAAAGATACGCGAGCTGGGTTCAGACCGTTCAGGTTTTGTAAAAAGAAGCTTGAACAGTCTGAATCCGTTGAAGGTACGTTTTGAAATTAAAAAACAAAACTTGTTATATTGTGCGAAGTTAAAATTAGAGTACCAACCTAAAAATTCACGGCGGTCGCGCATAGCAATATGCGCTGAACGAAGTTAATTATATCGGTGGAGTCCTTTCGTGATGGAAAGGATAATACCGAGGGAAGAGTGGAACGAAGGAACCCTCGCCGAGATTACTCGGCATAAGTGTTCGCTTCGCTCCCTTACCCGTAGAGACTACACATTAACCATCCGAAGTTCGGATGAAGATATAGTCCATTCCCAACAGTAATGTTGGACGCTCCGAAAGTCGGAGCAAAAAAGAAGCGTGAGACAGGTTGGTCTCCTATCTACTGCAGGCGTTGATTCTTGAAGGGATTCATTTCTAGTACGAGAGGACCGAAATGAACTGACCTCTGGTCTGGGAGCTCTGCCGCCAGGTGGACCGCTCCGTAGCTAAGTCGGGAGTAGATAACCTCTGAAAGCATCTAAGAGGGAAGCTAACCCTAAGATGAGGAATCGTTTAGGCCCGTGGGAGATGACCACGTTGATAGGCTCTAGGTGTACGCACAGCAATGTGTTCAGCCGAGGAGTACTAATCCGCCGATTCTGTTAGGAAATTTATGCATCAATTTACACCCTGTTCTCTGATATTGTCAGACGTCGAGAGACGTAAAAGTAGTCGGTTCTGCATTTGAAAATCGAAATGTGAGCGCGAGTTCACAATCTTTTAGGGGCCTTAGCTCAATTGATAGAGCGTCTGAAGTTCTTTCAGAAGGTTGGAGGTTTAAACCCTCTGGACCCCATTTCGCCTGACGGTGAAAAATAGAAGAGAGAGACAGTGCGTACTACCGGAAGGGGTCGCACTCATATTTCGGTTTTCAAATGTTGTTTAAGAAGTAAGGAGTCAAAACGTTTTAAGAAAGGCCTCTCGCAGGCGCGAAGGCGCCGAGAGCGAGCAAAATTTCAGCAGAAATTTATGCGTGCCTTTCGAGAAATGTTTTGACGGATATTTTGAACATAGCGTTCTGGTGATTCATCGCAGAGGTCACACCTGATCCCATTCCGAACTCAGAAGTTAAGCTCTGTTGAGGCGATGATACTCTTTATGGAGGGGAAAGTAGCTAGTCGCCGGAACATTGTGTTTAAAATCTAGAAGAAATAAGAAAAAGAAAACGCCCTGGTCACAAGACTCGGGCGTTTTTTTGTTGATTGCTTGTTTAGGCGGACGTTATTTTTTGGCGATCTTTTTCTTGAGTCGCTGGAGCCGCCAAGAAATTCTTCTTCGCATAGTGCTGTTGTGCCGGATCAGTCTCTGGAGTTCCTCGCGGACTCGGCGCTGGTTCTTTCCGTATACACATAGCAGGCGCTTCTTGTCTATTTGGATGAGCTCCTTCAAGACTTTTATGACGACAGTGAACATTCTTACGAGCTCTGTATCCTTAGGACGTTCTACGGCGATGTGGCTCATGTGGTGCCCCTTTTTATGCAGGATGTACTCTTCTCCTAATAGCTTATGCTTCGCTTATAAGTGGTCAAGTCGATTTTGCACAGCCAGTATCAATATTTTCTTGCTATAATTTGGACCATGAATACTTGGTCAGCACGTAGAAAAACAATTTA
>JAHFLV010000011.1 GCA_023264565.1 Candidatus Zambryskiibacteriota bacterium | reverse complement strand
ATACCTGGCGCAATGTCGAACTGTTCGAGATTTTTATGAGGATCTGAAAACATTGCCTATTATTCTACACCATTTCATTCTTAATCAAGCTTGATTAACAATAATATGAGGTATTACAAAAACCACCGTTTGTCACGGCGGTTTTTGTTTGCATAGTTTTCAAAACATGTCCTGAAGGCGTTTCGCGAAGCGGGACCCACGCCGGAAGGATCTGTTTTGGAAACTATTTAGTTAAAAACAAATGAGCGAAGCAATCTGATCTTTCTCCCGCAACTTCATAATTCGTACACCCTGAGTTGATCGTCCAAGAAGAGGAATTTCTTTCAAATCAGTTCGGATAACCTGGCTTTTCTGAGAAATCGCGACGAGTTCTTCGATTTCGTCTGTGACCACCATACCGGAAATGATTTCGCCAGTTTTGTCGGTGACGTTTGCGGTTTTGATACCAGAACCACCTCGGTTTTGGATTTTGTATTCTTCGATATCAGTTCGCTTGCCGTAGCCGTTGCTGCTGATAATAAGGAGTGAAGGATTTTTAGCGTCCTTTGAAATGACCTGAGCCGCAACAATGATGTCGCCCTTGTCGAGCTTCATTGCGCGCACGCCACCGGCATTTCTTCCCATTTCTCGGAGATCAGTTTCTTTAAATCGAATAGACTGACCTTCTTTGGTAACCAAAATCGCGCTACTGCCCTTTCCAACAAACGAAGCAGAGACAAGCTGGTCACCCGGCTGGAGTTTGATTGCGATGAGACCGTTTCGGCGAACATCCTGGAAACTTGAAGCTGCCACACGCTTACCAACACCGTTTTTGGTAATCATAAGAAGTGAAAGGTCGGCGTTTTTATCAGCGCCTTTTTCGCCTTTAACTTCTTTTGGCATCACAAGAACCGAAGTAACTTTTTCTTCGCCTTCAAGTGCCACGAAGTTCATGAGTGACTTGCCTTTTGTTGCGCGTTTGCCTTCAGGGAGTTCGTACATTTTTATCTGAAACACTTTACCTTTGTCAGTAAAGAAAAGAACGTCGCTGTGCGTACTACCGATGAGCAAATGTGTGACAAAATCTTCGTCCTTTGTTTCGAGATCAACAACACCAACACCGCCTCGTTTCTGTTTTCGGAATTCTTCAGGTTTGGTGCGCTTTACGTATCCACCCGCTGTCAAAACAAGGGCGTTTTCTTCTTCAGGAACAAGATCCTCAACAGAAAGAACTTTTACACCACTCTTTACGATAGTGGTTCGACGATCATCACCATATTTTTCGGCAACTTCTGTAGTTTCTGTTCGGACGATTTCGAGAATCTTTTTCTCACTACCCAAAATTTCTCGGCATTTCTTAATAAAAAGTTGTACAGCATTGAGTTCGTCTTCAAGCTTCTTTCGTTCGAGGCCGGCAAGCTTTTGCAATCGCATATCCAAAATTGCAGTCGCCTGAATAGCGCTGAATTTGAACTCAGACATGAGGTTTCTGTGTGCTTCTGGAGTATCTTTTGAAGCCTTGATGAGTTTGATGATGCGATCGATATGATCGAGCGCCTTGGTGAGACCGAGCAAAATATGTTCACGTTCAAGAGCTTTTTTGAGATCGTATTCAGTTCGGCGGCGAATGACTACTTTTCTGTGACCGATAAACTCAGCCAACATGGTTTTGAGTGAAAGAGTCTGTGGCACGCCGTCGACAAGCGCAACCAAGTTGTAATGGAACGTTTCTTCGAGCTGGGTGTGCTTGTAGAGTGCGTTCAAAATTTTCTGTGGATGACCACCACCCTTTAAATCGATAACGATTCGAATGTCTTTGGTGGATTCATCACGAAGACCTTTGATACCTTCGAGTTTTTTGTCGCGGACGAGGTCGGCGATTTTGATAATGAGGTCAGACTTGTTAACACGATACGGGATCTGACTGATGACGATTTGGTTCGAACCAGCTTTAGTTTCGATAATTTCGGCCACACCTCGCACCACAACGCCACCACGACCAGTCGCAGACGCATGATGAATATCTTTTTTATTGAAAGCGATACAACCAGTTGGAAAATCAGGACCTTGGATAAATTCCATGAGATCTTCGGTGGTTGCTTCTGGATTATCCAAAAGATGGCTGATGGCCTGAGAAATTTCGCGCAAATTATGCGGTGGAATGTTGGATGCCATACCGACAGCAATACCCAATGTACCGTTTAAAAGAAGATTAGGCACAGCGGTTGGCAAAACGACAGGTTCTTTTCGAGTACCTTCATAGTTTGGCCGGAAGTCTACTGTTTCCTTTTCAATATCGCGCAAAAGTTCAGAAGAAATACGAGACATTTTTGCCTCGGTGTATCGGTCGGCCGCCGCAGGGTCACCGTCGACTGATCCGAAATTTCCCTGACCAATCACGAGCGGATAACGCATCGTAAAGTCTTGTGCCATTTTGACGAGCGAGTCGTACACTGCAACAGTTCCGTGCGGATGGTAGTTACCAGTCACGTCTCCAACAATTTTTGCAGACTTTCGAGTTTTTGCACCGGCAGTGAGATTGAGTTCGTGCATCGTGTACAAAATACGACGATGAACCGGCTTCAAACCGTCGCGAACGTCTGGCAATGCGCGCGCAGTGATAACTGACATCGCATAGTCGAGGTACGAGTCTTTCATTTCGAGCGTGATGTTTCGCTCGACGATATTTGCAGCAGGAGCTATCGGCGCTTGTTCTTCACCGTCGCTTTCTCCGCGACCCTTTGGTTTTTTTGAGTCTTTAGCCATTGCAGTCTAGTGTATCACAGAACCATCGTTGTTTGTAGCCGGATAATCGGTATTTTCTGTTCCCTTCGGGGCCACAATTTCGAGCTGATTTGTGGCCTGATATTTGGTTTCTTTAAATGATTCGACAACCTTAGCCCACTGCACCTTAACGGCTTCAAAAGACTGGCCGAGGTTTGCACGAGCACGGTCCAAAGAACTAACTTCGACACGATCTTTGACCTCATTGTTTTCCGCGATAGTAGCTTGAGATGAAATAGTTCCTGGAAAAAGAATGCTTATCCAAATACCAAAAATAACCATTGTAATAAGGAGTGCGCCTCCGATTGCCACCCCATGACGATATCCTTCTGGTTTATTTCTTAATTTTTCGATAAATCCTGACATTTTTTAGAGCATTGGGTTAATGACGAAAATATCTCCTTCTTTTCCTTCGAGGTCCTTTTGCTTTATCGTAAGTTTATCATGCTTTTCGGCCGAATCTTCTCCCCCTTCTTTGAGGAACGTTGAAAGAGCTTTTGCGTTGTCACCAATATCGTAGTGCATCGGCACGATAATTTTTGGTTCGAGAGAGTTGGCAAGTTTGTATGCATCTGAAGGAGAAAGGACATCGTCACCGATTGGTACAAAAAGAATGTCGATTTCTTTGAGCTCTTCTAAAACTTCATTTGGAATTTCTTTTGAACTCAATGCACCAAGAAAACAAAGATTCATGTTTTCCAAAGAAACAGTGTAGATAGTATTGATGTGATCCTTGCCGCCGTATTTTGAAGTACTCGGAAAACCATGAACAAAAACTCCTTTAACTTCGTATTCTCCCGCGCCACTGATAACAAAAGGCATTTTTTCTCCTCGAGACGCGTTCTCGATTCCGTTCATGTCAGGATGGTTTGTACTCACAAGAACGATGTCAGCACCAAAACTCGTGCTCTTTAGTTTTGAAGCCTTTGAAACTGGGTTGTACGCAATGACGATATCGCCGAACTGAATTTTGAATGCCTCTGCGCCGAGATATGAGATAACCATAATGGTGAATATTATTGCACAACCGGAGTTATTTCCAAAACCATAATTTTTTTCCAAATCATTGGAATCCCCCGTTCTTCATATTTAATAGATACTTTTTGATTCACATCAAGTGACTTTGCTTCAATTTCATTTGCAAAATAGCCAACTTCGCCGATTCCTGGAGTTTCGATTCTATAAGAGTAGCCCGGAGCAGTTGGAATTGAGGTGGGGGTTTTGAAACCACGATTTGCACCATATGGATAGCTATATGAAACGCCAGCTGGTTTAAAAGTTTTGGAAACAACGATACCTGTTGTGTGCTGGGTCGGCACTGATCGTAAAAAGAAGAGCCACATGCTGGCAATAACAATAAGTAGGAAGACAATACCAATTAAACGCAATTTTTGGATGTTCATAGAAAAAGTATACCCAAAAACAAGCTTTTCGACACGGGCCCCGCTACGTTAGTATTGAAATCATAGTCGTCTTTCTCTACGAAAAATTGCGAACTCGGAGCAAGGCTCCTCAAACACGCAATTTTTCTAAAAGCCTCCTTGATTTCAAACCTCCTTCGCGAAGTGTCTCTAAGCTTGCTTTTGGGTCTATTTTCACTATAATGTCACAACGTTCTTATATAGAGTCTTCTATTTGGGACAATTAATTATTATCGCAGCAGGAAGCTAACCTTGCGTGTCCCGTCCGCATGACAGACACGAAAGCGCGAAACCGCAATACTTCCGCCGCACAATTCATATGGCAAAAACAACAAAAACCAAAGAAGGTGCTGAAGAAAAGGTAGTAAAAAAGACAAAGGCGCAGATTGAAGCTGATCAGCTCAATGATCTCAAAAAAGATACCCAAATGGGTAAGCTTTTTGCAGATATTCAGACCCCACCATCAGTTGGCGATGTGGTTGAAGGTACTGTTATTGGTTCTGACAAAGCTGCTGTATACGTTGACCTTCCTCCATTCGGAACCGGTATCATTTACGGTCGAGAATACATCAACGCTCGCGACATCATTAAAAAAATCAACCCAGGCGATGCGATCGCCGGAAAGGTTGTCTCTGTAGACAATGATCAGGGGTATATCGAAATCTCTCTCAAAGAAGCTCGCCAGGCGATTATTTGGAGCGAGGCTGAAGAAGCAATCAAGAACAAGAACGTCTACGAACTTCCAGTTCAAGATGCAAACAAAGGTGGTTTGATCATTGCATGGCAAGGAATCACTGGCTTTTTGCCAGCTTCTCAGTTGAACACCTCTCATTACCCTCGCGTTACTGATGGTGACAAAGATCGTATCCTCGAAGAGTTGAAAAAACTCATCGGTGAAAAAATCACCGTTTCAATCATCGGCGCTGTTCCAAAGGAAGGAAAGCTCATTTTTTCTGAAAAGAATCCTGAATTGAAGAACAAAGAAAAGATCATCGACAAGTACGAAGTTGGTGACGCCGTTGAAGGCGAAATCACTGGTATCGTCGACTTCGGCCTCTTTATTAAACTCGAAGAAGGTCTCGAAGGTCTTGTGCACATCTCTGAAATCGATTGGGGTCTTGTCGACAACATCAAGGCAATGTTTAAGGTTGGCGAAAAAGTTCGCGCAAAGGTTATCGAAATCAAAGAAGGCAAGATTTCTCTTTCTATCAAAGCTCTCCGACCAAATCCATGGCTCGAAGCTGAGAAGAAATTCAAGAAAGATGAAACCGTTCAGGCTGTGGTTATCAAATTCAACAAGCACGGTGCCCTCGCTTCTATCGAAGAAGGTGTTGCTGGTTTGGTCCACATCTCTGAGTTCGGTAACGAAACCAAGATGCGAGAAAAGCTTTCTCTCGGAAAGAGCTACGCATTCAAGATTTCTCTCTTTGAACCAAAAGATCAGCGCATGACTCTTACTTTCATTGATAAAGAAAAAGCAGCATAGTTTAATCAAAAAAATCCCAACAAAAAAACAGGGCCACACGGTCCTGTTTTTCGTTATCTAGAGCCCCGATAACCCTATTTCTTTTTCTGAGCTCGCTTAAGAATGTAGGGAAGATCTGGATCTTTTGGATACATTTTCAGACCTTCATTCGCGCATACAATTGCTTCTGAAATCTTGCCTTCTTCAAGAAAAAGGAGTCCGAGAGCATACTGAGCCTTGCAGTACAGCATGACTTTGTCACTTTCTTTTTTAAAATCTTTTGATTTGTAATCGAGAGAAGCGAGCGGTTTCGGAACAATGTTTTCAACAACAAATGTTGCGGTTTCATGAAGCGCCTTTCGAATATACTCCCACTCACTACTGAATTTCTTATTAAATGCGCAATCGGTCAAAATATAGAGCTTATACGAAAGACCCTCTACGTGAAGCGGGTCCTTTTTAAGGGTCTTTTCCCATTTTTGAAGCGCTACACCATGATTGCCCCAGGCAATATCAACGCTCGCACCAACGGTGCGCTGCTGCATTTTCGACATCTTATCCAAGGGATCGTGTATCTTTTTAGGCATCTAATTTATTTCCTTGTTATTTTATTTAGAGGAACCGCTATGAAGGGCTGTGAATGCGGCACTCAACGCCACCGGTATCGGGTTAGCTGTTCGTATTAAAAACGTTTGTCGCAATTTCCCTTCCATCTTTGACCATAATTTCCAAAGCTTCATTCGCCTTTTTCATTTCTTTTTTGAGTTCGATCATTTCGGCAGGTTTGAATTTGCCCATGATGAATTTTTTGACCACTTCTTCGCCGGTTGGTTTTTTGAGTTTGCCGCCTGCGGTTTCGCCCGAGATTCCAACACGAATGCGCACATAGGCTTCGGTTTTCACAACTTTTGTAATAGATTCGACCCCCCTATGGCCTCCTGAACTTTTGTTAAATGAAATTTTAGCTCGGCCGAGTGGCATATCGAGCTCATCGTGAATTACCACTAATGTTTCAGCGGCTTTTTTACTTTTTACAAACTTTTTAACCGAATCCCCTGACTTATTCATGAACGTTTCTGGCAAAATCACCACAACCTTCTCACCATTTACCTTTCCTTCACTTACAAGTGCATTTGATTTCTTATCGAAAGTAAAATCGGGCAGCTCGTTTGCCTTCGCAAAAGCTTCAACAAACATTCTGCCGACATTGTGTCGCGTATTTTCGTATTCTTCTCCAGGATTTCCGAGGCCGACGATGATGTACATGGCTGGAATTGTATCATTTCGCTGCAAAAATGTTAAAAAAAATATTTTTTCACTCATTTTTTACGATGACACGCAAAATTCTCTTGTGTCAAACATAAAAAAGTATTAAGATGGTCTCAATGAATGATCGTTCTCTTGATAATCAAACACCAGAAATCGAAACTCCACGTCGTCGCGGCGGGTTCTGGATCGAGATCATCAAGTTTACCCTCATAACCCTCGTTATCGTCATCCCGTTCCGCATTTATATCGCTCAACCCTTCATTGTTTCCGGTGCATCCATGGACGAAACCTTCGCTGACGGCGAATATTTGATCGTTGATCAGCTCAGTCATCGAATCGAAGAGCCAAAACGTGAATCTGTCATTATTTTTAAATATCCAAAAGACACAACTAAGTATTTCATCAAGCGAGTGATCGGTTTGCCAGGCGAAACAGTAGAAATCAACGACGGAAAAGTCACCATTTTAAATAAAGACAATCCAAACGGTATGGTTTTGAATGAACCATATATTGCAGAGAAGAACGAAAAGAAAGACACTTTCAGTATCACTCTCGGCAAAGGCGAATACTTTGTTCTCGGCGACAACCGCCTCGGCAGCCTCGATTCACGATCTTGGGGACCGGTGCCTGAGAAACTGATTGTCGGCAGGCCATTGGTGCGTCTCCTGCCATTACAAAGGTTGAATGCGTTTCCTGGAGATTACAGCAATTAGTTCAAGAAAAGTTCAAGTTCGCGTGAGGGTTTGATCCACATTTACAATTAAATCCGCTACCGACCATGTCATCTGGTAAAACAAAATCTGGACTCGTTCGTGAACCCGCTTACATACTTAAAGATATCGACAAAGCTGCTGAAATTGCCCTCTTCTATGGTTTTCAGCCAGTAAAAACTCCGAAGATAGAAAAAAGCGACATCGACCAGGCCGCTGATATTATTTCAAGTCGCCCTGACAGTATCAAAACCGCTTTTCCACGAGCCGAAGAAAAAATTTCTCTGCTCCGAACCTTTTCAACATGGAATCTCCAGACCGAGCCACAGCCAGTCATGGTTCAGTACAAACGCCCAGTGTCTCAGCTTTCAATAAAACGCGCTGCTGATGAAAATCACTACAGTCTCGACATGCTTGGTTCTGCGGACAGTGTTTCAGAAGCCATCGCCATCCGCACCGCAGTGGCAATTTTGGCCGACCACGGTCATGACAAAATCATTGTCGACATCAACAGTCTTGGTGACAAATATTCCGTCATGCAATTCGAAAAAGAACTTGTTAATTTTTCAAAAAAATACAGTTCTTCTTTCACTCCAGAAGTTAAAGCACAGCTTAAAAAAGATCCATTTGATGTCTGGAGAATTGATAATGAAAAGTTGCGAGAAGTTCGAGAAAAAGCTCCACAAGCATTGAGTTATCTTTCAGAAAACGGCGTCGAGCAGTTTGGTCGCGTCCTCGAATACCTCGAAACCCTCAATATTCCGTATCGCATCAACCACAGCCTTGTTGGTCATAAAAATTATTGTTCACATACAATTTTCGAAATCCGAAGCGCAGCTGAAAATATTCCCGAAAATGCGACCGGCAGTGGCAGCCCAACCGAAGAAACCTTCGCAATCGGTACTCGCCACAATTATCTTGCAAAAAGAATTGGTTTCAAACGCGACATGCCAATGGTCAGTGTGAATTTGAATTTCAAAAAAGCCGCACCAGTTCCAAAACTCTTCTTCAAAAACAAACCGCAACCAAAATTCTTCTTTATTCAGTTTGGTTCAATCGCAAAGCTTAAAAGTCTTTCAGTCATTGAATCTCTCCGCCAAGCCCGGATCCCAGTTCATCATCAGCTCAATAGCGACAAATTCATCGGCCAGTTGGCGGCCGCTGAGTCTCTCAAAATGCCTTTTGTGATCATTATGGGTCAGAAAGAAGCCCTCGAAAACACTGCCGTTGTCCGCCACATTCCAAGCCGCTCCCAGGAAGTCGTCTTACTCCCTGATTTACCTCATTATTTGAGCAAGCTGAACACCACCTTGCTCGCATAAAAAGGCTATGTTACTATGTCTTTCACTATGATAAACGTAGAAGTACAGCGAGGAGGAAATGAAAACAGCGTAAGCGTCATCAAGCGCTTTACTCGACGCGTCCAGGGATCTGGCGTTTTGATGCGAGTCCGAAAAAACCGCTTTACTGAGCGCGTTCGTTCTGAATACGTTGTTAAGAAAAATGCCCTCAAAAGAATCGACCGCCAGAAGAAAATGGCTGAACTCGTAAAGATGGGCAAGGTTCAGGAACGAACATTCACCCGATAAATGAATTTCGACGTTTCAACCACACTCAAAAAGGGTAAGCTCCCAAGCTTGCCCTTTTTACGTATCAAGGAAAAAGTTCTTGGAAAGGGCTACGAACTCAGCCTGGTTTTTGTGGGTAAAAAAAGAATGCGAACCTTGAATCGCATCTATCGCCAAAAAGATTACGCGACCGATATTTTAAGTTTTCCAAATACCAAAGATTCTGGAGAGATTTTTATATGCCTAGAAAAAGTGGCAATTAAAGCAAAAGATTTTGAACGATCAACTATTGACCACGTAGCTTTTTTGTTTATCCACGGTTTACTCCATCTTAAAGGACGAAATCACGGTACTATTATGGAACGAGAAGAACAATCATATTTGCAATGGCTAAAAAAATCGCAGTCGGCATAGACATCGGAACATACCAAATAAAAGTGGTTGTGGCAGAGAACGTGGGCGCGGGTGCAAGTGCGACGGGTCGTGATTTTCCTCGAGTGCTCGGTATGGGATTTGCAGAGTCTCGTGGCCTCCGTCATGGCTACATCACCAACCCCGAAGACGTTGCCAAGAGTTTGAGCCATGCCATCTCCCAGGCAGAGAAAACCAGTGGCGTTCGAATCAGCCGTGCCTTTCTTTCTGTGGGCGGTATTGGTTTAGGAAGTGTCACTTCAAACGGTTCAATCATTATTTCTCGTGGCGATTCTGAAATCGACGAACTTGATGTCAGTAAGGTGCACGAAATCTGCGAAAAAGAAATTCCGGCGGCGATGATCACCAATCGCAAAATCATTCATCCAATTCCCCTTCAGTACAAACTCGACGGCAAAACCGTGCTCGGCAACAATCCAGTCGGACTTCGTGGCAACAAACTCGAATGCCGAATGCTTTTCATAACTTGTCTCGAACATCATTTACATACGCTCATTGAAGCAGTCGAGGAAGCAGGTGTGGAGGTTATCGATGTTATGGCCGCCCCACTCGCTGCAAGTTTTGTCACTCTCAACAAAAGCCAAAAAATCGCTGGCTGCGCACTTGCAAATATCGGCGCTGAAACTGTTAGTCTTGTAGTTTTTGATGAAAACAAACCGCAGTCGCTTGAAGTTTTTTCTGTCGGCTCAACCAACATCACCAACGACATTGCTCTTGGTTTTAAAATCGGTCTTGATGATGCAGAGCATGTAAAAATTGGTGGCATCACAACCATTAATTTTCCCCGTAAAAAACTCGACGACATTATCGATGCGCGTTTGGCTGACATGTTCGAACTCATCGAAACTCATCTCAAAAAACTTGGTCAATCCCAACTCCTACCAGCTGGAATTATTTTGACTGGTGGAGGCGCAAGTCTCGGCCATATCGACGAAATCGCTAAAAAATCTCTCGCTCTTCCGGCGAAGGTCGCGGTTATTCATGCAGGTGATCCTTCAAAAAGTCCGTTCAAAGACAGCTCATGGTCTGTGGCATATGGCCTCTGTGTGTGGGGACTCTCAACCGACGATTCCGGTTCAGTAAATTTCAGCAAAACCGCCAAGAAAGTTAAAGGCAAGGTGAGCGCGTTTATCAAGCAATTCTTGCCATAAATCAGCGTAAGAAAGCACTGATTTTCCTCGTGGTCAAGGCTTTTCTTTTGAAATTTCCTCGTGGTATCATAGGGCATCGTTCTTTCGACATCCTGACCTACTAAGAAGCACATCGTTGCTTTATTTTTGTCTGTCTATGAGTCTGTATGCCGAAAAAAGAAATCTGAGCGAATCTTTATATATTAAAAACACAATCCTATGCCTCAAATCAAACCAGAAGTTGAAGCTTTCGCACGAATCAAGGTCCTCGGTGTAGGAGGTTCAGGAAAAAATGCGTTGAACCACATGGTGAACTCAAAAGTTCGCGGTGTTGAGTTTATCGCCATCAATACTGACGCACAGGATTTGCATAATTCTCTCGCAAAGAAAAAAATTCATATCGGAAAAAATCTTACTCGAGGTTTGGGCACCGGAATGAATCCAGAACTTGGCCGACGTGCTGTCGACGAAGCCCAGGAAGAAGTTCGCGAAGCAATCCAAGGCGCAGACATGGTCTTCGTCGCCGGCGGTGTTGGCGGTGGAACTTGCTCAGGTGCTTCTCCTCGGATTTCTCAGATCGCCAAAGAACTCGGTGCACTTACTGTCGCCGTTGTGACCAAACCATTCTTCTTCGAAGGTCTTCAGCGAATGCGAATTGCTGAACAAGCAATCGAAGATCTTCGTGGTGTTGTAGACGCTATGGTTGTTATTCCAAACGACCGACTTTTAAGCATCATCAGCAAAGAAACTTCTGCTCGAAGCGCCTTTGCAATGTGCGACGAAGTCCTCCGACAAGCAGTTGAAGCAATCTCTGACCTCATTACGACTCCCGGTATCATCAACATCGACTTCGCTGACATCAAAGCGATTATGGAAAATGCTGGTCCTGCGCTTATGGGTATTGGAAGTGCCTCTGGTGAAAAGCGTGCGGAAGAAGCCGCAAAAATGGCCATTAATTCCCCTCTTCTCGAGCTTTCAATCGCTGGTGCAAAAGGCGTACTCTTCTCTATCGCTGGTGGCGACGACCTCACTATGTTTGAAATCCAAGACGCTGCCAAAATCATTACCGAATCAGTCGATCCAAACGCGAAAATAATTTTCGGTACAATCAAAAGCGATCGTTTGAAGAAAGGTGAAATTAGCATCACGGTTATTGCAACCGGTTTTCCAGAAGCCATGGTTCGCAAAACTCTTTTTCACTCAGAAGCACCGAGCAAAAACGTAGACCGAATGGAAGACGAAACTGAAAAGAAAGGAAAAATCTATAACTCTATTACCCCATCTCCGTCCTCATCAATACAGACAAAAGTTGAAGGAATGGAAAACAAACCAATCTCTGAGGGCGAGCACGGTGACGACGATGAATGGAGTGCCGTACCTGCGTTTCTCCGCCGCTCAAAATTAAAGTAGATCTTACAATCAAAACCCCTGAATGTTGCTTGGAGGAATTTCGCGTAGCGGGACCCACTCCGAAAATCAATGTTCAGGGGTTTTGTGTTAAAATATTTCAACCATGATATACGATCTTGCAATCTTAGGTGGCGGACCCGCAGGTGTGGCTGCGGGTGTCTATGCATCTCGAAAACGACTTTCGACAGTTTTTATTACTGCCAACTTTGAAAGTCAGAGCACCGTTTCCGAAGAAATCCAAAACTGGATTGGTACTGTTGCGTTAAGCGGCTCTGAACTCGCAGAGAATTTCAAAAAACATTTACAAGCGTACGCGGGAGACGTCGTGAATATTCGCGAAGGTGAATATGTAATAAAAGTAGAAAAAAGTGGCTCGACAGAAAATTCCAAAGGCTTCAAAATAACCACCGACGATGGCGCCGGCACCTCAAAGACATACGAAGCAAAAACTGTCTTAATTTCAACCGGTAGCGTTCGACGCAAACTCGAAGTCCCAGGCGCAAAAGAATACGAAAACAAAGGCCTTACGTACTGTGCTTCATGCGATGGACCATTGTATGACAACAAAGACGTCGTGGTTATTGGCGGTGGTAACGCTGGGTTTGAAACAGCTGCGCAGCTTTTGGCATACTGCAAAAGCGTTACACTTGTAAATCGCAGCCAGACCCTTAAGGCAGACCCAGTAACAGTCGAAAAAGTTACCGCCCACAAAAACATGAAATTGGTTTTGGGTGCAATTCCAAAAAAAGTTTCAGGCGAAAAATTTGTCACCTCTTTTACATATACAGACGAAGCAACCGGTGCCGACGTTGAACTTCCAGTTTCTGGAATTTTTGTCGAAATCGGCCTCATCCCAAATACAGGTTTTGTGAAAGATATTGTTGAACTCACTCAATACGGCCAGGTTATTGTCGATCCTCGCACCCAAATGACCAAAACTCCTGGTATTTGGGCCGCTGGTGACTGCACTGACGGTTTGTATCACCAAAACAACATTGCTGCTGGCGACGCGGTAAAGGCTCTCGAAGATATTTATCTCCATTTGCACGCATAGTATTTACAAAGGTCTCTTCAATTTTTATTAAGAAATAATCAAGCAAAACAAAACCGCGCCTCAAGCGCGGTTTACTTTTCTCTCGCAGCACACCAAGCCCACACAAAGAAACCTCCTGTACTAAGTGAATACACAGTGAGAAACCAAACGAGACCGCGGCAATTACCAAAATATAATTCGTGAAGACATTGGAAAAGACTGTGCATATACTTCTCCATTAAAACCAAAAACTTCTTTTTAAAGTCTGACACTTTTACAGAAAATAACAAAAAGTCACTGTGAGTATCAAAATAGAAAACTTTGTGGGCGATAGAGGACTCGAACCTCTGACATCAACAACGTCAATGTTGCGCTCTACCAACTGAGCTAATCGCCCGCGTGAACCGAACCATTTAAGCATTAAAATGGCTTCAGTTCAAGCTACTACAGCACCATCGCCAAAATCAAACCGAAAATCAAAAACAAAACGAGATAATACCCTGCCTGGAGTAAGAATTTTGCCCATTTAACTTTGCCAGCATCTGCATTCCACATCGCACCGGCCGCAACAGTCGGCATAAGAAATGCGAGCCATATTGCAAAGGCCGTGTGGACGCCACCAGACTGCCCGCTCTGCATTAGAAATCCAATAAACCATGCGAGTACCCATGCCTGCAAAAGTGTCAGCACAAACTGCACAGCGTAGAGTGGTCCAGCTTTTTTCTGCATTTCTTTGCGCCTTTCGAGATCCTGCGCGGTTGTACCGCAAATTTCCATCCACTTTTTTCCAAAGAGCGGACCGTACCACACAAAACCCAATACCATCGATACAATTCCGCACGCAAGCACTGCCCAATAATTGATTATGATATCCATAATTTAAGAATTATTTTTTAAGTTTTGATTGTTTCTTACTTATTTCTTAACCGCCACTCCCTGATAATTATAAATCATCGGCCGAAAAGTATCTTCGGAAGGATATTCGATTTTCTGTAAAGTGAAGCCAGCCCGTTTGATGAGTTTTTCGATATCTCTGTCGCAATGACAATTACCTGTAAAATATTTTGAGACCGACGTAAAAAGAGTTTGGGCTATTCGAACAACAAAAGTCGGCGCGGCACCATGATCAGCAAAAATAAACTTGCCACCAGGCCGAAGAACTCGTTTTATTTCTTGCAGAACCTTTTGTGGATTCTTAACGCTACATAAAGTCCAGGTCGAAACCACCGTATCGATAGACGCATCCGGTAGAGAAATTTTTTCAGCTGGTATATTTAAAAAATTTACAGAAAAAGAAAGTGGTTGCACCTTCGAGCGCTCCTCTGCAATTTTCATAAGCTCCGGCGACGGTTCAAGCGCAAAAAGGCGAGAAATATTTTTATATAAAGGAATGTTATATCCTGGACCAACTCCAATTTCTAACACAACTCCTGTAGCATCTTTCAAAACTTCCTGCCGCACCTCCTTAAGTTCTGCAGAATTCATTCCATCACTAAGAAGCTTTGGAAGAACGACTGTTTGATACCAAGTTTTCATATTTTAGTATTTGTGCGGTTTTTAGACACTTTGTAGGCGGAAGTGAGAGGATTCGAACCCCTGATGACCTTTCGGCCATGCCGCTTTTCGAAAGCGGTGCATTCGACCACTCTGCCACACTTCCATCGGATATTGGTTTAGACAAACGAGGCCGTGTCAGAAATCTACCATTTTTGGCCATTTTTATATAGTTTAAGCCAGTTTTTACACTTTTTCTAAAAAGTGTTAGACTAATTCCCGTTCTATGGCCCTATCGTCTAACGGTTAGGACAGTGCCCTTTCAAGGCGCAAACCGGGGTTCGATTCCCCGTAGGGTCACACATTTTTAACCAGTTTTACCACCATTGCCCAGACACCGCCAAACGGCTATAGTGTGAGCAGAATTTGTATATCGTTCTCTTCATAATCCGCTTCACCACCCCAACCAAGGAGCTCATATGCCCAGCATTGTTTTGGCCTCGATCATCATGTCCCGTTGGCAGTTTCTCATTCCCGTAGTCCTTTTGGTGTCTGCCGTGATCCTTATTTGGATCGCAATTCGCGCGCTTTCAAGTCTCAAAAGGGAGGAAGACGTGCACGAAGACACCCGGACTGAAAAAACTTCCGAGGTACGAAACAAAAGATTTCGACTTTTGATCTGCTTGTGGGTCGGGATTACTCTCGGCTTTCTCGGGATCGTTGTCACCTTTTTTCTGATCCGCTATTCGGCCATCATCTTTCCAAACCCCGGCAAAGCAAATTAAGGAGTAGGGCAATACGAATGCCGTCATATTGCAAAGGGTTTTCCCAACAGACAAAGAGATGACGCGAGACGAACCCTGTTTTTTGGAATCTTTGAGAGTTCACCACGAACCGCCCAGAACAAAATTCTGGCCGGTTTTTTATATGCAAAAAATGCCGAAATTTAGTAGTATAAGCAGGTCTCAAATCTCAAAAACATATGTCACGAGTCAAAGATCAATTCAAAGGATACATTCACTTTATTCGCACCCAGGGCGTGGCTGGATTCGCTATCGGCTTTATTTTGGGTAAAGCAGTTTCAGATCTCGTTGGATCTTTCGTAAATGACATTGTAAACCCTCTAATCGGCCTTGCATTTACTCGGTTCGGCAACCTCACCGATATGTCTTTCAAAATTGGCACTGCGAGCATCGGTTACGGAAAATTCATCGCCCTTTTCATAAACTTTTTCATCCTCGCAGCAATCGTATATTTTGGCATCGTAAAACTCTCTGCAAAACTTGATCAAGCAAAGGACGCTCCGCCCGCAAAATAATTAGCATAAAAAAGCCGCCTTCGTGGCGGCTTGGTGTGAGGAAAACTTCAGAAAAAAACTTACGGTGGTGATTTTTGCAACGGATCGGGTGGACCGAGTGGATAGTACACCACCGCCCCACTGGTTTCTTTAAGTCTCTGAAACAGGTTTGGATCACCAGGTACAGTTTCCCAACTCCGGAGAAAAGAGTAGCAAGTCTCATCATCCCCATTCCAGGAAATAACCGCAAACTCTCCCCTCATCATTTGTTCATAGCTACCCGCCGAAAGATCCAGGTACACCTTCGAGTGAAGCTCAACGCCAGGTGGCAGCCGGGATATCTCCACATATTGCCACTTTGGATCGATCCTCAAAACAGTACGCATGGCCCGAACCATCGGAGATTCAACGTACACATCTGCCACACGTTCACGAGCTTGCGATTCACGCCACGACATCCATTGGTAACAAAGAACTGTTGAAATGGACGATGCAACAACTGCCCCAAAAATCCACTTGCTATTTGGGAATTTCTGAAGGAATGTTTTCATTTTGCCTCCCTTCTACGACGACTCTGGCGCTATTTGATCATATATTAGCCTTTTATGCTATACTCTAGCCTGACTTTTAAAAACGTATCGCTCACGCTTATTTAGATAACAACATCACCATGGACGATCAAACAACAAATCCACAACAGCCACAAAACGCGCAGCAAACGTCATCAGCGCAGCCGATGCAGCCTGCACAGCCGTACAAACAAAATCTCGCAGAAAAAACCCTCCACAAAGGCCATTTGATTCTCTCTTTTGTAGCCATGATCACCTCTTTTATCGCCCTCTTTAAAAGATTTTCAGGTAAGAAATAATTTTCCAAAATAAACACATGAAAAAAGTTGTCATATTTTCAACTCCAGTCTGTAAATACTGCAAACTCGCAAAAGAATATTTTGCTGCGAACAACGTTCCTTTTGAGGAATACAACGTGGCGGCTGATGTCGAAAGGCGCAATGAAATGTTTGAAAAGAGCGGTCAGATGGGTGTACCGGTCATCATCGTTGGTGACACTGATGTCGTTGTTGGTTTCAACAAACCCGTCCTCGCCAAGCTCCTCGAATTAGCTGCATAGTCTTTAGACGCTCTATTTATTAGCGTCTGTGCTCGCCGTTGTAGTTCAATGGATAGAACAGTCCCGTCCTAAGGGATAGATGCAGGTTCGATTCCTGCCAATGGCACATTCGTGTGCCCACCAGTTTTTGTTGTATTTTATGGGTTTTCTGGTAGAATTTGCCCCATGGATTTTCACGATAAGGAGTTCTTTAACAGACTTATGATGCTCACCGAGGATAATCACAAAATCCTCCGTCGAATGCAAAGATCTGCTCGAATATCAAGTGTGTTCAAGATTGTATATTGGATCGTAATTATCGGCATATCCATTGGAGCGTTCTATTTCATCAAGCCATACACAGATCAAATTTTCTCTTTTTATCAAAACTACAGCAGCAACATAAACACGTTGCAAAAAGCGTTTGGTTCCACTCCGAATCCAAAGCAGTAAGTAGATTAGAGGATCTTTTGGCAACGAATTCCAATATATTTTGAGAAACGACTCTCGCAGGTCGCGAAGGCGACCGAGGGCGAGCCAAAATTTCAGCAGAAATTTATGGCGTTCGTTTCGAGAAATATATTGGAATTCGTTAATAAAATGCCGAGATAGCTCAGTTGGTAGAGCATTTCCCTGAAGAGGAAGGGGTCGCCGGTTCGAATCCGGCTCTCGGCACAAAAAGGTGGTAAAATATACACATAGAAATTAATCATAAAAGTATGTCGTTACAAGACCAGCAACGCCAAGTTCAAAAAGAAATAGATAAGGATCGCCAAGAAATTCAGAAGGAAGAAAGAGAATTAGACATAGCAAGGCGTGAGGTTCAAAAAATCGAAACGGGAGAAATTGCTCCACTCCTTAAAGAAATCGACCATATGAATATAGAGATTCGAGAAAAAGAAAGGAAACTTGCCGAACTTCGCCATGAAGAACAGAGGGAACTAGAAGAAAAAAAGAGAAAGGCCGCTTAAAGTATCAACTTTAGATAATGACATCAAAAAACCGGCATTGCCGGTTTTTTGTTACCCATTATTTCGAACTCGGAGCTTTGATTGTCGGTGTTTGTCGAGCTTTGGCAAACGAACAATAAGGAGACCGTGCTTTTCTACCGCCTCTGCTTCTTCAATTTCTACTTCTTGAGGCAAAAGGATGGTTCGACTGAAACTACCCCAATACAGCTCTTTATGAAAATAGTTTTCCTGGCTGATAGTTCTTTCGATTTCTCGCTTCCCTTTTACTGTAACCATATCACGAGTAATCGTAATATCGAGATCCTCTGGACGAACTCCTGGCACCATAGTTTTGATCACAATGTCTGTAGGAGTCTGGTAGACGTCAATCATGAGTTCGCCGTCGCCCGGCTCAGCTTCGATACCTTCCTCACTGAGAGAACCCATGGATTTTCCACCGTTAACACCAATAGTGACTTCAGCCTCCTCTTCCATGTCATCCGGAACGCGAATCGCGCCAGTCAATCTTTCAAAAAATGATCTTTTTTCCCTCATATGATTTTAATTGGATTTAATCTTTTTATTTTTTCGAAAAACAGTAGGAGGCCAATGACAGAGAACCAGAGAATCAGAAAAGTCACGAATAAATTGCTTCCGCTATCACTTATTATAGATAAGTTAAATGCTGTATGCAATACGGTTGCGGCGATGATTCCAAAAAAAATCATATGTCTGCGAACTTTTCTATCTTTATAAAAACAAAGCGCTAAACTCAAGCCCACAATTGCCGAACTCATAACATGCAAGATACTCGCCCCAATGAAACGCATATTACCAGTGACAATACTTTCGACAATACTGCCGTTTGAAAGTGGATCAAAAAGAAACAGCGCATTTTCGAGCGCGGTAAAGCCAAGTGCCGCCGTCACCATATAAATCACCGCATCGATTGGTTCATCAAAAGCCTTGCTTCTGAATGCCACTACATACGCCACGAAAAACTTCATGAACTCCTCGACAAGCGCGAGCAAGAAAAACAAAAGGACCGTACTTTCCCGGAAATAATTATAGAAATAGTGGTACACAATCTGCTGCAACGGCAACACAAAGAGCACCGCCACAATCCCCGCAATAAACGTAACGACCACAAGACCGCGAGGTTCGGGATTAGCACTATCTTCCTGAAGCCAAAACCAGAGCCAAAGTGCCGCTGGCACTAAACCGCCAAAAAACGCATAAAAAAGTTCTTGAAAAGGCATGTTGTTTGCCTGATTATATCAGAGCAAAAAATAGCACTATCCACGTATACAGGTCCGGCTAGTTGGAATAAAAAGCATTAAAAACTATTGCGGCCAGGTTTCTACCATAAGTATTCGTTTTTGAGTCAGCGGCAAGAGGGACCAAATTTCTTCGGTTACAAATGGAATGAATGGGTGCATGAGCTTCAAAACTGTAACCAAAATTTCCATCAGGAGTCGCTGTGCGGATTTTCTATTTTTAACATCTTCAGGAGCAGTGCTGGTCGCATTCAGCGCAGTTTTCTTTTGCTCGATAATCTGATCTGCAAATGTGTGCCAAAAATAATGATAGAGCTTTTCTGCCGCCAAATAATAACGGAAATTTTCGATGTCACCCGTTACCTCTACAACAAGCGCAGTAAGCGCATCACGATGAGCTTGATCTTCAGCGTTGTATTCAGGCATTACGCCAGCGTTAGCGCCTTTAGCAAAAAGGCTATCCCAACTCATATCTGCGGTATTCGAAAGCACAAAGCGCGTCGCATTCCAGATTTTATTGGCAAAATGCTTGTAACCACGAGTTTTTTCTTCGGAAAACTTACTGTCATTTCCTGGACCGGTGCCAATAATGAGCGAAAGACGAGTCGCGTCTGTGCCGTATTTGTCGATCATCACCAAGGGATCAGTAATATTACCGAGTGATTTACTCATCTTTCTTCCCTGTCCGTCGAGCACCAAACCGTGAATATAGACATGTTTAAACGGCACATCACCAATAAGGTATGTACTCATAAGAATCATTCGGGCAACCCAAAAGAAAATGATGTCATACGCAGTTTCGAGGACCGAGGTCGGATGGAAATTCTGAAAATCTGGAGTTTCATCTGGCCAGCCGAGCGTTGAAAATGTCCACAAGCCCGACGAGAACCAGGTGTCGAGTGTATCGGAGTCCTGCTCCCAACCTTCGCCCACAGGCGCTTCGATGTCACAGTAGATTTCTTCAGTCTTTCCAGCGGTGCCAGTTTTATACCAAACCGGAATTCTGTGCCCAAACCAAATCTGACGACTAATACACCAGTCACGAAGATTGTTTACCCAATGGAAATAAATTTTGCTGAAACGCTCGGGCACAAAGTTTACCTGGCCGTTTTCAACTGCCGCCAGCATGAGTTTTTTCAAAGTCACTGTGTCGCCTTCTTTGATTCCATTGATTTTTGAAGGACCCATAGCAAACTCTTTGTTTACAGCAATAAACCACTGTTTCTTGATTTGAGGTTCGATCACGCCACCACCACGTGAATTCTTGGCAATATTGTGCACGTAGGTTTCGTCAATCTTTTCGATCAAGCCAAGGTTTTGGAGTTTCTCGATCACCAGCGGTCGAGCTTTTTTAATATGCTGACCTGCAAGGTCGCCAGCGATTGGCAAAAGCTTGCCGTCAAAATCAATAATCTGTTCTTTATCAAGAGTATGTCGCTGCGCAATGTCGAAGTCAGTATTGTCGTGCCAAGGTGTAATCGTCATGACGCCAGTACCGAATTCCATATCGATAGACTCGTCTTTGATGATTGTTGCGGTTACCGTGCCGTTGATCCATGGAACTTCGACAGTTTCGCGATGTTTGTATTTCGCATAGCGTTTGTCATCTGGATGCATAACTACATATTTGTCGCCAAATTTTGTTTCTGGACGCGCAGTAGCAATAACAAACGGACCGTATTTCAAATAATACAGTGGAGTTTTTTCTTCAGCCCAATCAATTTCTTCATCAGAAACAGTAGTTTTCAGTTTTGGATCCCAATTCACAATTCTGTGACCTTGATAAATCAAACCGGCGTCATACATTCTTTTAAAAGCAGTTCTGACCGCTTTTTCTCTTTTTTCGTCGAGTGTATAAGCTTCGCGACTCCAGTCTACAGATGCACCCATTCTTTTTACCTGGTTCACAATTGTATCGTGGCTGTTTTGTGCGAAATCTCGTACCAAACCTAAAAATTCTTCGCGAGAATAATCAAAACGAGTCTTACCTTCTTTTTTATACAAACCTTCTTCAACTTTCACTTGAGTCGCAATCGCTGCGTGATCTGTACCCGGAAGCCACAAAGTTCGTTCACCTTTCATTCGGTGAAAACGTACCATGATGTCTTCAATAGTAAGACCGAGCGCGTGTCCGACATGCAAAGTTCCAGTAACGTTTGGTGGTGGCATCACAATAGAAAAATGTGGCGCGGACGGAGATGTAATACCTTGAGCTATACACTCGTCTGGGTTAAATAGATGGCTCTCATTCCATTTTTTGTACAAACGATCCTCGGTTTCTTGAGGATTGTATGGTTTCAATAATTTTGGATGAATATCTTCGGGCATATGTTCGCAATAATTTGAGCCAATGAGTGCCTAAAATTATTTT
>JAHFLV010000034.1 GCA_023264565.1 Candidatus Zambryskiibacteriota bacterium | reverse complement strand
GGTCATTTCTCGTATCAAAATTTTGTCGAACATGAAGCTCGACGAAAAACGAAAGCCACAAGACGGTCGTTTCTCGGCGCAGATTGAGGGTCGTAAAATCGACTTCCGAGTCTCTACATTTCCAACCTATTATGGTGAGAAGATCGTTATGCGTATTTTGGACCACGATCGTGGCGTCAAAAAACTTTCTGAACTTGGTTTGAGTCAGGCAAATTACGACAAGATAAAACGGGCGATTGACCGTCCGTTCGGTCTCATTCTTATTTCTGGTCCGACCGGTTCCGGAAAAACCACCACGCTCTACTCTATGCTCAACGAATTCGATCGCGAGACCGAAAACGTCCTTTCACTTGAAGATCCGATCGAATACTCAATCGAAGGCGTGAACCAGTCGCAGGTGCGCGCGGATATCGGCTATACCTTCGCGAACGGTCTTCGAACCACGCTCCGACAAGACCCCGACATTATCATGGTCGGAGAAATTCGAGACGAAGAGACTGCGGGCCTCGCCATCCAGGCAGCCCTTACTGGTCATTTGGTGTTGGCTACTATTCACACCAACTCAGCGATTGGCGTTATTCCGCGTCTCATTGATATGAAGGTTGATCCATACCTTATTGCACCAACACTCATCTTGGCGGTCGCTCAGCGACTCGTGACAACCCTTTGTCCAAACTCCGGCGAAGCAATTCCTGTCGAAGGTGCTACCAAACAAATGATCGACAATCAGTTTGCTGACCTTCCTGAAAAATATAAAAAAGAAATTCCTTTTGCCGATAAGGTCTATCGAGCGGCTCCAAGTCCAGAGTGTCCAACTGGTACCCGCGGTCGAGTGGCGGTCATGGAAGCAGTGGAGATCGATAAAGACATCGAGCAACTTATTTTGAAAACTCCAAACGAACCCGAAATCTACAAAGTCGCCCGCCAAAAGGGCATGATCACTATGAAAGAGGACGGCATTATCAAGGCCTTTCAGAAGCAGGTTTCATTTGAGGAGGTGTATGGGTTATAGGCTTTATTTTTTATAAATAAGGAAAATTTTTTTTTGAAAGATTATAACTTAAGTTACTTTCCTAAGGGAGAATGAATAAAAAAATATATACAAAAAAATACTGGGCTGCTATTGGTATTGTTCTAATTTTTTTGTGCCTAAGTTGTGCATATAGAGAAATTGGTAAGAATGAGCTAATTTTTAGAGCCGAATCCGAGAAATCTGTTATTGTAACGCCCACCATCTCATCAAAAATTAATTTCGATGATCTTTTCCAATATGAGAAACAAGGATATGGCTTTGTAACAACTGTTGGAAATACCAAAATCTCTTTTGGACCACCACTACAGGATGAATTGCATAGAACAAGAAATGCTGGTTGGAAGGTTTATGTGAATGAAGAAAAAATCGGAGAAATAGGTGGACAAGGGGTTGCCCCGTTTGGACTACTTCAAGACCGCTATTTTATTGTCCGGGTAAGATCTACCCTTGGTGCTATTGATTTAGACTTTGAACTTTACTCAATTGATTTGATAGATAAGGTTATAAAACAAATCGACTTACCTAAAATTGATTATTTTGTAGAACAAAAAGAATTTAAAGATAAATTTCCTTTTGTATATAAAATTAAGGATGGAAATGGATTTAATTTTGTCTCGTATATGGTCGGCACCAAGTTTAACGAAAATGAGGAAGTTCCGTCCTATTTCCGTGTTTCACCAAAGGATGTTTGGAAATACGATCCTATTACCAATAGCTATTCTTTTGTAGAAAGACTTGCAGAATAACCCATTATTAGCGTGACAAATTCGAGAGTAGTTATTCCTCGCTCCACGATAGATTCTTTTATAAACTATTCAGATGGATGCTAAATACAAAATTCTGATTATTGATGATGATACCTTTATCCTCAACATGTATGTGGCCAAGTTTGAGAAAGCGGGGCATCAGGTAGAAAAAGCTCGAAGTGGTGTCGAAGCGCTCTCAAAACTCAAAGAAGGGTATTTGCCACAAATTATTCTGATCGACATCGTGCTGCCAGATATGAACGGCCTCGATTTTTTGTCGAATGTTCGAACTGAGAAGCTTGCATTGAACGCCGCATGCATCATGTTTACCAACCAAAACAGTACTGAAGAAGTGGAGAGAGCAAAAAAATTAGGAGCCGCAGGGTATATTATTAAAGCGAACCTCGTGCCTTCCGAAATGGTTGTCAAAGTAATGGAGGTCGCGGAGCAATTTAAAAAACAAAATGGAATATAAAAGAGATTTGGAGAGTTTGGTCGACATTGTCATCAAAGAGGGTGGCTCTGACATTCACGTTTCCGAAGGTCGCGTACCAATGATTCGCGTCTCCGGATCTCTTGTGCCGCTCATTAAACACAAAGTCATGACTCGTGCAGATATGGAAGGGATTTTGAAACATGTGCTGACCGACCAAACCCAAGCTATTTTTGCAGAAAAAAAACAAGTCGACTTTGCGTATCGTCCAGAAACCACCAAATCTCGTTTTCGAGGCAACGCGTATATCCAGCAGGGATATATCAGTATCGCGCTCCGACTTATCCAAGAACATATTCGAAGTCTTGAAGAACTGAGCCTTCCGCCACAGCTCGCAATGTTTGCTCAAAAGCAACAGGGCTTTTTCTTGGTTGTGGGACCTTCTGGTCAGGGAAAATCTACAACTCTTGCGGCGTTGATTGACCTTATCAATAATGAGCGTCTCGAACACATTGTAACCATCGAGGATCCAGTCGAATATATTTTTAAACAAAAGAAAGCCATTATTGATCAGCGAGAAGTGCGCACCGATACACCTGATTTTCATACAGCACTCTGGGGTATTTTCCGTCAGGACATCGACATTGTGATGATCGGCGAAATGCGCCAGCCAGAAACCATCGCCACCGCTGTGACTGCCGCAGAAACCGGCCATTTGGTTTTTTCAACACTTCACACCAACTCTGCGTCACAGACTGTCGAGCGTATTATCGACTCATTCCCAGCCAACCAGCAAAACCAGATTCGTTTGCAGCTTGCGGGAAGTTTGATTGGTATTTTCTCTCAGCGACTTGTGCCAAAGATTTCCGGAGGTCTCATTCCTGCGTACGAATTGCTCATTAACAACACTGCGATCGCTAACGTTATTCGCGACAAACGAACACACGAAATCGATACGATCATCGAAACTAGTTCTGAGGAAGGTATGATCGATTTGAATCGATGTTTGGTTCGTCTTGTGCGCGATGGAATTATCACCGCAGAAAACGCGTTTAGATATTCATACAACACCAAGACGCTTGAAAAGATGCTCTAGTTTTACACGCCTCTTAGCCACTCACAATCATGATTTTCACGTATAAAGCACTCAACCAAAACGGCGAACAACAAGAGGGTCTGATCGACGCGGTTAATGTTGATGTTGCAATCAGTTCACTTCAAAAGCGTGGCCTTGTGCTTTCTTCTATAAAAGAACAAGCCAGCGGCAGTTTTGTCGAAAAGATTCCTTTCTTAAATCGAATCAAAAACAAAGACATCGTTATTGTCTCTCGACAGATGGCGACTTTGTTTGAGGCCCAGGTTTCAGCGCTTCGCGTGTTCAAACTCCTTGCGTCACAAGTAGAAAGTCCAGCGTTTCGAAAAGTCATGAACTCGATTGCGGACGAACTCCAAGAGGGAAGTTCTATTTCGATCGCGCTCGAAAAACACAAAGACGTTTTCTCAGACTTTTACGTAAACATGGTGCGTGCGGGTGAAGAATCTGGTCGACTCGACCAAACCTTTAGCTTCTTGGCAGATTACATGGAACGCCAGTATGAAATTACTTCAAAGGTAAAACATGCCTTGGTGTATCCAGCGTTCGTCGTTGTAACCATGATCGGCGTTATGGTCTTGATGCTTACATTCGTTATTCCCCAAATGGCACCGATTCTTGAGGATTCAGGACAGCAGTTGCCAATTTATACCCGCGCAGTTATTTGGTTGAGTCATTTTACGACCGACTATGGGTTGATCGCGGCAGCAGCGATTATCATTGGAGGCTTTTTTCTTGGACGATACGCCAAAGGTTCTGGAAAGGCTTCTTTTGATCAGTTTAAACTCGATGTGCCGTACGTTGGTGATTTGTATAAAAAACTCTACCTTTCTCGAATCGCCGACAACATGAACACGATGATCTTGAGCGGTATTTCTATGATTCGCGCATTGGAAACAACCGGTAATATCGTCGGAAGTGAAATTTACAAAAGTATTTTGATGGATTCACTCCAGCAGGTAAAAGCCGGAAAGGCTCTGTCTGTGGCCTTTGCACAGTACCCAGAAATCCCAAGCATTATGGTGCAGATGATTAAAGTTGGAGAAGAAACTGGAGAGCTCGGTAATATCTTAAAAACTCTTTCAAAGTTCTATCAAAAAGAAGTTGTGGCCGCGGTCGATACTATCGTCTCGCTTATTGAGCCAATTATGATCGTCATGCTGGGTCTCGGTGTCGGCTCACTTCTTGCGGCTGTTCTTTTGCCAATCTACAACTTGGCATCTTCTATTTAGTTGTTTAATGTCACCCGGCCTATTTCAAGGCCATTTTGAGTTAATCCACAATGGTGGAATTGTTCCTTGCGAAGCTTTTTTAGTCTTCTATAATTAATCTCACGATCGAGTGCCGTCGAACCAAAGAGCACTATTATTAATTAAAGGTTATAGGATTTATAAAAAATTACAGACATATGAAGAATTTTAAAAAAGGTTTCACTTTGATTGAACTTTTGGTCGTCATTGCGATCATCGGTATTTTGGCTTCGGTGGTTCTCGCTTCTCTTAACACCGCTCGAGGTAAGGGTGCTGACGCTGCGATCAAGGCTGACCTTTCAGGTCTTCGTGCACAGGCTGAAATTTATTACGATACAAACGGAAATTACGGTACTGCAGCCCTTACTTGTACTGTGAGCGCAGCCGGTGTAGTTGCTGGTACAGGATGCCCAGGAACAAGCATTCTTGCTGACACTACTTTCTCAAACGCTGTTAAGGGTGCAACTGCAACTTCAGGTAACGGTGGAAACGTGAACATCGCTGCTAACGGTGCGGCTTGGGCAGCAATGGTTCCTTTGAAGACTCTCAACACTAACTATCAGTGTGTTGACTCTACTGGCGCTTCAAAGACAGTAGCAAGTCCTACAGTCACAGCTACAGTTTGCCCATAGTTCTAAACATCGGGTAATGTACAAAAGACCGGCTTCGGCCGGTTTTTTGTTTGGATTATTCCTTTATCTCTGTTCGACTGAAAGTTATACTTGAACAGTCTATTCAAGTAGTACATTTTTATGTATAAAATCAAAAACAAAGGTTTTACACTCATTGAACTTCTGGTTGTTATTGCCATCATCGGCCTTTTGGCATCGGTTGTTATTGCTTCTTTAAATACAGCCCGAGGAAAGGCTGCTGATGCAGTAATAAAAGAGAATCTTTCGGGAATTCGGTCGCAGGCAGAAATCTACTACGATAGCAATT
>JAHFLV010000033.1 GCA_023264565.1 Candidatus Zambryskiibacteriota bacterium | reverse complement strand
CATCATATTTTGCTCGCTGATGCAAAGAAAATGAAGCGCGATGCAAAAATCGGCGACGAAATCATCTTCCCCCTCGATAATAAAGAAGATTATGGCCGAATTGCTTCACAAACCGCAAAACAGGTCATCATGCAGAAAATCCGCGAAGCCGAAAAGACTGCTGTTTTGAAAGAATATGGCGAACAAGAAGGCAAAATCGTCACTGGAACCGTCCAGCGAATCGAACGCGGAAATATTTTTGTCGACATGGGACGCGCAACAGGCATGCTTTCATACGAAGACCAGATCCCAGGCGAGCGCTATGCTCAGGGAGAACGTGTTCGTTCATATCTCTACAAAGTAGAAGAATCTCCTCGAGGCATCTTCCTCCGACTTTCACGAGCGCATCCAAAATTCTTGGAAAAACTTTTTGAAACCGAAGCTCCTGAAATTAGCTCTGGTGCAGTCATCATTAAATCTGTTGCCCGAGAAGCTGGTTCACGAAGCAAAGTAGCGGTGTCATCTAATGACAGTCACATCGATCCAGTTGGTTCTATGGTCGGCCAGCGCGGTGTTCGCGTTACTACAGTCATGAGCGAGCTCGGCGGCGAAAAGATTGATATCATTGAATGGTCAGCTGATCCAAAGAAGTTTGTTGAAGATTCTCTCTCCCCCGCAAAAGTTTTGTCTGTAGAAATCAACGACGCAGAAAAGATTGCCAAAGTTACTGTCACCGAAGATCAGCAGTCACTTGCTATCGGTAAGGGTGGCCAAAACGTTCGACTCGCAGCAAAACTCACTGGTTGGAAAATCGACATTCAGTCTGCACAAGCTCCAGAAACTTCAGAAAAAACAGACGGCGCTGAAGAAAAAGCAAAATAGTCGCACGTGCGCACCGCTCAAAATTTAATTCATTAAAATAAAAAAACCATGAATCTATGGCATGACATTGATCCAGGCACAGAGGAAAAAATGAATGTGATCGTCGAGATCAATAAGGGTTCTAAAAATAAGTACGAGGTTGATAAAGAAACCGGCATGATCGCGCTTGATCGCGTCCTTTTCAGTTCTCAGGATTTTCCTTTTGACTACGGTTTCGTTCCCCAGTCACTTTGGGAGGACGGCGATCCATTGGATGTGATGATTTTGACCACCTACCCGCTCGTTCCAGGAATTCTCGTGAGGGTTCGACCGGTCGCGGTTATGGACATGATCGACAGCGGCGACTCTGATGCAAAAATCATTGCCGTTCCTGTAGATGATCCTCGCTGGGCAAACATCAAAGACCTAAGCGACGTGAATCCACATACTATTAAAGAGATCGAGCACTTTTACTCAACATACAAGAAACTCCAGAATAAAGTCGTCGAAGTGAAGGGTTTCAAAGGAAAAACCGACGCCGTAGCCGCTTTTAAACAAGGACTTCAGGCATATAAAGACAAGTTCCCTAAATAAAGCCACGTATCGCAACCGAAAAACAGCATCCATGTGGTGCTGTTTTTCTTTTAACCTTTTCTTTTACGCTTGAAAATGTAATACAATACCAAAGGGAACGTCTCTGTTTTTGTGACTATATTACTGTGTATCAGCTTAATTATTGGCTTAAGAAAAAATACGATGAAAAAAAATATACGTATCGTTACTTCAGCGTTGGTTATAGGATTTCTTCTAACAGGTTTTGGCTTTAGCGCACTCAGCCAAACAGCATATGCCGCTGACGCAACAGTTAATTCTCAAATGCGCCTTAATACTTCTGCTTCTGGCGGTGGCCGTGACAACATGGTTCCAGGCTCTGCACGCACTCCAGGAGGCGACAAAAGCGGCATTCGCGCGGACATGAAGGCCGAGATAAAAGACGAAAAAGCAGCGAACATGGCGGATAAAATGAAAATGTTTCGAGAAAATTTCTCAGCACGCTTTCAGATGGTCATCGATCGTCTTGTTGCAATCAACGATCGTCTTTCTCAGATCACTGATCGAATCGAATCTCGTCTGAAAAAAATGTCTTCTGAGGGTTCAGATGTGAGCGCGAGCGTAAAATTTGTCGCAACGGCTCGAGAGGAACTCCGACTAGCAAAAGTTTCAACCGATGCAGCTAGCACTTCATTCAAAGCTGAATCAAACACAGCAATGGCTGCAACGACAACAAACGAAAATCGCCGAACTGTTTTTGCAAAAACTTTTGCAAACATCCAGGAAGCAAAAAGTCATTTGAAGAAAGCACATGAGGCTCTCGCACAAGCAGTTGCAAACGCAAAAGCTCATGACAAAAAAGCTGTCGGTCCAAATACTTCAGTAAAAACAAACACCTCAGCTGGTATTAACCTTGGTCTCTAAAAATTAAATAGATAACACAAATCTCACTATGGAAAACAAAAGAGCGATCGGTCCGGTTATTGGTCTCGTCATTATTCTCGCTTTGATTATCATCGGCAGTATTTACTTCTGGCATTCAAGAAAAACTAATCCTGACTACACAAATTACAATACGACTGAGCAGGATAGCACCAGCACTGACGCAATCAAATCTCAAAGTTCATCAGATGATATCAATAGCATAGACGCAGACCTCCAAAGTTATAACGATTCAAGCATCGACGGAGCGGACTCGGGACTTTAAACTCCACAGTCTCTCAATTTCTCAGACCGCGGATCAAAAAGCCGGCACCTCATATATAGAGGAGTCGGTTTTTTGTTAATTCTTGCAAAGGGCTTCGTTGGTCTGTACACTAGCTGGAATATGAAAGACAAAAAGCATCAAAATATAAAGATCGAAAAACTTCCAGCATCAAAGGTAAAAATTATTGGCGAAGTGACTACCGAGGCTTTTGAAAAAGCTCGAAAAACTGCGCTCGAGCATATTACTATCGCAACCGAAATCCCAGGATTCCGAGCAGGCAAAGCGCCAGAAGCTATGGTGGTAAAGCACGTCGGTGAAATCAGAATTCTTGAGCGAGCAGCAGAATCAGCGATCAATGATATTTATGGTGACATTCTCGAAGAACACGACATCCGAGCTATCGGCGCCCCTGCTATTGCGATTACCAAAATTGCTGCCGGTAATCCACTTGGTTTTACGATTGAAACATCGGTCATGCCAGAAATTGTGGTTGGAGATTACAAAAAGACCGCAAAGACCGCTGTCGCCCAAGTTGCCGATCCAAAAACTACAGTTGAAGAAAAAGAAATTGATGCGGTTATTGAAGACATTCGAAAACATGTTGGCAGCATGATGGTTGACGAACCCGGATCAGAAGGTACAGACACAGAAGACGCAAAAACTCCTACCGACGATGCAGAAAAACCAAAGAAAGAAAAAGAATTGCCGGTCTTTGACGATGAATTCGTAAAGAAAATTGGTAACTACGAAAACGTTGCTGCTTTCAGAAAAAGTACTCAAGAAAATATCATCGAGCACAAGAAGCGCGAAGTTCGAGAAAAACGACGAGCATTGATCGCAGAACAGCTCATTGCTGATGCAAAATTCGAAGTTCCTGAGCTCATTATCACTTCAGAACTCGACACTATGATCGGCCAGTTCAAAGCCGACATCCAACGAAATGGTTTTACATTTGAGGGCTACCTCGAACAAATCAAGAAAACTGAAGACGAAATCCGAAAGGAATGGCGAGAAAGCGCAGAAAAACGAGCGCGCCTTGAACTTATTTTAAAGAAAATTGCCCGAGAAGAAAAAATCGCGCCGACCGAAGAAGAAGTTAAAAAAGAAGTCGATCACATTCTTTCTCATCACAAAGACGCAGAACGTTTCCGAGTTCGCATGTACGTCGAAAATCTCATGACCAATCAGAAAGTTTTTGATTTTCTCGAAGGCCAGAAGTAAAAACACCGGTCTACCCTATCGCAAAGCGACACTATAGAAGCAAAAGCGATGCGATAGCCATCGCAGCTGTTTCTGCACGAAGTATGTGATCGCCCAGACTGTATACCGGAATGTTGTGGACTTTGAAATGCTCGATCTCAGCCGGACTCCATCCACCCTCAGGACCAACAAATACATCGATACCAACACCCTTAAGCTGACCAGTTCCTGTTTCGTTGATTCGTTTTTTTACTACAGCAAGATCAAAAGACTCACCTCGAGGATCGAGTGCGAAAGAAAAATGCTGACTTTGATCTGGCATTTGCAATGCTTTCGCAAAGGTCATTGGCTCCAAGACCGCGGGCACTATGGCAAGACCAGCTTGTTCGCAAGCCTCCCTCACAATAATCTCTGACCGCTCGAGATTAATAGTTTTCTTTTCACTGTGTTCTGAAATAACCGGAACAAAAGAAAGAACTCCAATTTCAGTTCCCTTTTCGAGCGCCCATTCAAAAGCAGCCCGCTTCGCGAGTCCAAGATATAGCGTAAGTGCGAATTTTGAACCAAGCGCTGCAAAACGCGCAGCAAAAATTTCGACTTCTGCAGAGCGATTCGTAAGCGAAACAATCATTGCCTTACATTCAATACTCGATCCATCAAAGAGAATTACTTCTTGACCAACTTGAAAACGAAGAACATGACGCCACTGATGAATAAGATCAGCATCATTGATTGTAATTTTTTGAGTTGAACTACCCAACCATTCTTTTTCTTGTGTGTTCGGATTCTTTTCACGCCAGGCATCAGAAATATTTTGCTTGATATAAAAACGATGAGTTCTCATGTTGGTTAATTACGATAGTCATAGTATGCCATTTCTGCTATACTCCCGCTATCAAAATTAAACAAAAAAAACATATGTTAGTACCAATGGTTATAGAAAAAGGTCAGTTTGGAGAACGCGCATTCGACATTTACTCACGTCTTTTGAAAGACAATGTTATTTTCTTGGGCGGCCCGATCGATGACAATGTCGCCAATCTCATAATCGCTCAACTCCTTTTCTTGCAGTCTGAAGATCCAAAGAAGGACATTAGTCTATATATCAACTCCCCCGGCGGCGTTGTTACTGCAGGTCTCGCAATCGTCGACACCATGAATCATATTAAAAATAATGTTTCGACTGTCTGTGTCGGAATGGCTGCCTCTGCCGCCGCAATCATTCTCGCGGCTGGTGAAAAAGGCAAACGCTACGCCCTTCCAAATTCTGAAATTATGATTCATCAACCATGGGGCGGCACTGAGGGCCGAGCGTCAGACATTGAAATCACCGCAAAACAAATCCTCAAGATTCGAGAAAGACTCAACAAACTCCTCTCTGACTACACAGGAAAGCCAGTTTCTCAGATTGAAAAAGATGTCGATCGAGACTATTTCATGAGCTCTGAGGAAGCAAAGAAATACGGCGTTATCGATAAGATTATATAAACGACCTCTATTGCTTGTTGTGCGATCAATTAACTACTTAAAAACGCCCAAAAATGGGCGTTTTTTGCTGCATCTCTTAAGCCGAATCTGTACACAGGCTGTCTATACAAAAAATTGACTTCTGGCTATAAAAGTTGTACTATTATATTAGAACAGGGGGTGAAACGAATGTCAAAGTAACCCAAAAATGATCTTTCAAGGAGAATTACTGTGAGTCATTTGCAGCATGGAACCAGAGAAAGCGATGGCGGCCAAAGCATCACCTACCATATGGGTGAGAGCATCGGCACCAAAGCCAAGTGGACTGTCATCACCATCATCGGTTTCATCCTCATCGGGTTGGCATTCGGTGGCTACTTGATTCTCAGATGAATCAGGCTCACTACCACAAACCCACACAACAAGGAGGACGTTATTCTCAACAAAGAACGAAGTCCGTAGCACGCTCAACCATCTGGTTG
>JAHFLV010000010.1:16224-24029 GCA_023264565.1 Candidatus Zambryskiibacteriota bacterium | reverse complement strand
TAAATTATTCGGTTGTTCTTCCATCAAATTCTTCTTCATCTGCCTCAGCCTCGGCTTTTGTTTTATGAATTATTCCATCCTTGTGGTTTGGCGGAGCATACAATGTATATAACTTCATAGAGTCGACATTCGAAGTATTAATGATGTTATGCAGAGTTCCTGTTGGAACGATAACAACCGAACCATCTTTTAGTTCATATTCTTCACCATTAAGCACGGCTTTTCCCTCGCCCTTCTCAACACGGATAAATTGATCAAGCTGATGTACTTCTTCTCCAATATCTTCATTCGGTAAAAGACTCATAACCACAAGCTGCAAACGTTTATCTGTATATAGAACTTCTCTGAAATAATTATTTCCGAGGGAAGCCTTTTCGATATTCGCTACGTATCCAGTTTTTTTCATAGATTAATTTATTTACTGTTGTTTACTAAGAATTTTCGATCTTGTTTTTGAGCTATGTCTTGCTTGAGCAATTTAGCATCCACTGAATTCCAAATTTATCTGTAAATCATGCGTAGTAGTCTCCCCAAAACATTTCTTGCAAAGGCATTTCGATTTTTCCACCTTCTGAAAGAGCTTTAAAAATCCGTTCAGTTTCAGTACGGGTATCTGGTTCGAGATTTATGTAAACATTATTTCCCTGCTTCACTGTAAAGCCCATAGTTTCTGGAGCATCAGTTCCCATGAGCACATGACCACCAAGAATCGGTAGCGCAACGTGCATGATTAAATTTTTGTCTGCTTCGGTCATTTGAGGACCACCTTCTTGTGGAGGAACCTGTGAAAAACGATTTACATCGCCTACAAACTCGGTACCAAAAACACTTTTATAAAAAGTAAACGCCGCTTCGGTGGTGCGTGGAAAATTTAAATACGTGCTGACTCGTGCCATAGGTGTTGATTTTAAAAATTAATATACTTTCTATATATTTGAATATTCTATCATGCTCAGCAGCAGGACTTGCGTTTCAAATTTAAATATGCTGTAATGTCGGCAGAATTTGTTTAAACATCAGGTCCCAAAACACATCGCGCAAGAAAGGGTGATAGAGAAATGAGAGCAGAAGGTAAAATCAAGGTTCTGGTCGTCAGCTCAAACGATACGTTCCGCGGTCCAGTATTCAGCATGTTTCTTCAGACAGCAGTCGATAACGCCGGTCTTAAGGTCGAAGTTCAGAGCGCCGGCATGCAGCTACTGCCGGGTGATCCGCAGGACAGGATCCCGACATTGGCAGTTCAGTGTCTCAGCAGACACGGATTAGCGGTCAAAGGTCACATTTCCCGGTGGATTGGAAACCTACCCGATCTGGATCAGTTCAAAATCATCTTGTGCTGCAACCAGAGGATCAAGGAATCTGTCGAAGGACTTCGGCTCAAAACCGGTACAAGAGTCAAGCTGATTTGTGAACCTGAAGGCATTGCGCAACCTGAAAACAACCCGCCTTCTTACAGAGAGCGGATTGAGCAACTGAACCAGGCAGCCAACAGTATGGCTGGCAATCTGGTGACCTAAACGAAATAAGGAGAGAACACAAAACCCGAGCGTAAGCCCGGGTTTTTTATGTAAATAAAACCCCCGACATGGCCGGGGGGGGTGAACAGATCTACAGAGAGGATGGGCTGATCAGGCGGTACGTGTTGGGGTAAGCAAAGCGTGGAACATAGTATGATGTATGTCATATTCCCATGGCATATCTTTCAGAACTCAATTTGCAGCTTTTTTATTTCTTCCATAATTTTGCAGGAAAAAATATTGCGCTCGACACGGCCATTGTTTTTTTCGGACAATATTATGTCTTTTTTCTTATTGGTATCGCTGCCGTTTTTGTTTACAAAGACTACAGAGCTGGATTACGGGGGCATTTTACAATCAATCTTCTTGGGCTCTGTGCAACATTGGGCACCACAAACGTTGTCATGAAAACTTTTCGATATGTATATCATCATCCTCGTCCATTTGCGGCGCTTAATATCGCCCACCTGCTCACAGAACCAACGTATTCATTTCCCTCTGGTCATACGATTCTCATTTTTGGTCTTGCAACCGGAATGTATTTTTATAATAAAAAACTGGCGCTCTTTTTATACGCGTCAGGTGTCGTGGTTGGCGTTGCTCGTATCGCGGCCGGAGTGCACTATCCATTCGATATTTTAGGAGGAATTGTTTTAGGAATACTTACGGGGTTTGTCGTTGAATGGGCTTGTAGAAAATATTTATTTAAAAAATATATGGGCAAAAAATAAGAAGACCGACGGCAAGTGCAGTAAGTGCCGAAAGAAAAACCGCTCCAGCCGCAACGTCTTTGGTATCTCGAGCGTACGGATGATACTCCGGCGAGGTTAAGTCGATATCAATTTCAATCGCGGTGTTGAAAGCCTCCGACGCAAACACAAATCCGATAGCGAAGACCAACATAATCCATTCGGTTTTTGTAATGTGAAAATAAACCCCAAGAAAGAAAACGATAACGGTCGCGGCAACATGAATCCAGGCATTATGAGTTGTTTTTATAAACAAAGAAATTCCCCTACCCGCATGTTCAAAACTTTTTGCTCTTTTAATTATTGAAAATTCTTTTTTTTCGTTTTTGAGAGTGTGATTTTCGTGATTCATAAAATAAGTATAACGCATCTATATACTAGCTCTTTGATTTACAGCTCCTCTGGTAATTGACCCAAAAAATCCAACAAGTGGAGTAATGTTTTTTAAGAAAATTTTTGATTTCTGTATTCATGTTTTTATTGTATTCAAAATGTTATTCAAACGGAAAAAATATTTCCCTAAAATTCACAATTTTACCTTTCTTGTCGAGCATGATTCCCTCTTTTTTATAGAGCTTTTTGCGCTTGGCTTCGTAGGTCGAATTCATCCAGACTACACCACCAGCATACACAATCCTATGAAACGGGATATTTTTCTCGCCAGCGTCGTAGGCCTTGCCGAGAATATTGGTAACACTGCGCGCAGCCTGACCTCCGCCACCCGCGGCACGAGCAATGGCACCGTAGGTCGTGACTCGGCCCGGCGGAATAGAAAGTGCCAGTTTTACGACTCGAGAACTGAAGGTGGTTGTGGTCATTACTGAGTATCTTATCGCTATTTTTGATTACACCCGGCGCTTCCCAGCCGCAAGCATAACGCATACCTTATCAATCCTATATCCCCGTGTATCTGAATCCTTCGCTTCGTCCACCCACGCAACAAAATCCCGACGTTCTTCTGGAGTAAGACTACTCCACTGCGCTTTTGCTTTTGGATTTGCGCCGAGCGCTCTGTACAAATTCATAGGCACGACGGCATAACAGCACGGACGGCGTTTTCCGGAAGCCAACATGCTGCCCGTTCTTTCAATTCGACGTGTGCGAGTTTCTGGCTGCTTTGCCGATTCTATCCACGTAATAAAATCCCTGCGCGCAATTGGGGTGAGATTTTTCCATAACGTTTCTACTTTTGGAGCGGCAGCGAGTGCCTTGCGGAGGTCCGATGGGATTTTTGATTCGGGCGCTTGGATGATTCGGGTCATAGCAATAAGTATACTTGGCCGATTTGGAATTACGACCCGTTTTACATTTCGATTTTATATCTTTCTTGAGTCATACGCCCAATGCAATAACGCCTGTCTTTGCTTTGGTCTACAGAACATGTCACCTGCTCGGCAATTGTTACTAATCTGCGCAATGTGTCTTCGCATGGCCAGCCATCGTTTAATTTGTCGTTCATCGTCGTCAGTTCTCCGACCCAAATAGTATCGGCAATACCATTGAAACCATCCGCGAGGATCCTGAGGATGTATCCATCCCTTAGCCTGCCATACCGCAAGTGACTGACTGGCATTCACATTAAAATAATTAAGTTCCTTGTGTCTTTTTTTGTCTGGAGATAGTTTGGCGGACTCGAACCAGTCTCTTGGAAATTCTTTTGGTTTGTCAGAAAAATATAATCCTCCAAACACCCCGAGGTCGAGCATTTCTTTTGGGGTAAGGTCGGGCTTAAAACGTGGATCGAAATTACTTTTACTTTTTACTTTCTGCTCCATATTTTATTTTCTACTTTTTATGAACATATTATTTATTGAGATACGTTATGGTTAATTGCAAACAAGTGGCAAATGTTACCCACAAAAGGTATGGAATGTTTGCATACACAACCCAGCGGAGTTCTGGCGCATTGTTCCAAACCATATAAAGCGCCCAGATGAGTGTTCCAAGGACGAGCAGGATATCAATCGAAGCAAGTAGATTATTTTTGAGCCCAAATTGAATCGGTGTAAAAGCGAAATTGAAAACGAGGTTGAGTGCAAATGGCAAAGCCACGATCCACGGAATCTCCTTGGTAAATGCCTTGTAAAACACGGTACCAAAAGAGGCGGCGATAATTACATAGAGCACCGTCCACACCGGCCCAAAGAGCCACGCCGGTGGCGACCATGTTGGTTTGATAAGTTGCGAATACCAGTTGTATGTATTCATACATTTATTTAATACTATGGAGTACAAACTAAAAACTAATCCCGAGCAATTTGAGCACCGTACCAGCAACCGGATCAGCGCTTGTTCCATACACCATGACTCCGCCAAGCAAACCCGCGAGCGAAATAGTGATCAGACCAAGAACAGCAAGAGTCGTTGAAAGAATCGGATGTGTCAGAAGATCTTTTATAAAAACGAGGGCCTTTAAAATCTTCGGTGATTTCAATTTCTGAACAATCCAAGGCATTGCTACCGCTAAAATTTCACCAGCCAAAAGAGCGCCGTACAACCAAGTCGCAGTAGTAGCAAACAATGAATGTGCTTCTACAAGATCACGATTCGGACGAGACAAATGCTCAGCGATCTCCCCCGTTGAAAGGGCAGCAAACGCACCAAGGACTCCAAACAAAAGAAGCGCTCGTTCAATATGTTTCCAGGCAACAGACGGAAACCACTTCTGAAAAGGAATTATTTTTACAAAAGAATACACAAGAAGGAGCGCGATAGGAAAATGAACGAAAATTGGATGAATGTTATACAACATAGAATTTATCTGAGTACACCAATAAAGAATGAGGCGAGTTCACGTTCTGGTCGGGACTGTCCGCCGTGTTGACCATTGAAATTTGCTGAACCGTCGACTCCACACATTCTTTTGATCGCACTGGATCCACCTGGGTGCTGGCTAATCCACGAAGTGAGGTCGTATACTTTTCCGTTAACAATACTCCAACAACTTTGGGTGCTTGCATGGGCGCTGACTTCTGCGCGGGTGTAGTACGTCGTTGCGTCGACAGGTGTTGGAGTCGGTGTAGGAGTCGGCTGCGGTTTTGGAGTTGGGGTGGTTACGGGTTTTATTATGGGTTTGGTTGCGGGCGGAGTTGAGGTTGCAACTGGCTCGGTAGAAGGCTGGGTGGTTGTAGCAACAGTAGGCTCAACTACAGGCTTCGGCGCGGATGCATGCGGCATAAAAATAAACCAACCAACCATTCCAATAAGAACAACACTAATTATTATTGCGGTATTTTTCATATGTCCTATTATAACGCGATTTGAGCTTACCGCGATTCTCCTTCAAAGTTTGCCTCAACAATTCTCCACTGCAAGGTTGAAGGATCAATCTTCAGAAAAACGCTTTTCCCAACAGAAGGCTGCGTGGTCATCGGTTCGCCCACGGCTCGATCTGCGTAATTTACGACAATCACGCTCTTGTGTCGTGGGTTTGGACTTATCTCAGTTGTTTGTGGAGCAATTCTATCACCGAGCAAATATCCATCCGAACCAAGATAGCCTCTTTCGGTAGCAAGCGCTGCCACTACATAATAAAACGTACCGGTGCCTCCCGTATTCTGTGTGAGCAAAAGCACAACGTCCGTCTGACCGTCTGCATTGAGATCCGTTTTTAATTCGTTTCCAAAATAACGTGTAACAATTTTTGATGCAGATCCTGGCGCAGCTTCTGTCACCGCCTCGCCGTTGGTCAGTTTTACTCGTTGGCCGTTTATGATGTACTCAGCATTTTTATAATCAGGAGTCGCAACAGCTTGTTTTTCATTATAAATATATGCGTTGAATGCATAAAAACCTGCAACAAGGACTACAACAGCGATGCCTAATCCGATGAGTATTTTTTTCATAAATTAATTATCCGAACCTACCACCATAAGTCTGGCACGTTCAGTCTTTTAAGCTCGGCTCGAGTGAGTGGCCCACATCTTCCGGGCGCAGGGTTAATTCCGATACTTGTTTGCAATTCAACAACAGCAGCTTTTGTTAATGTTCCGAAATATCCTGTCGCTCCTATTTTTGAAAGAGCCAGGGCGGCGACTCCTTTATTTTGAGAAATAAGAATTTTCTGCAACGCGACCACATCATCACCCCTCATTCCAATTTCAAGATCACGCACAGATGATGTGGCGGTGGCGGTTGTCTGGAGAATTGGTGTTTTAAGAAACAAGTTTGGCCACTGACGCACAAGATCCACGGCGGCAGCAATGTTACCAGCAGCCACAAGATTTGCGACTCGTTGCTGCACACTACCACCCTGACCCGAACGTCTCCGAGTCGGCGGCAACGTTGATTCTTCACTTATCGTTGTTACCCTTCGCTCTAGAGTAGCGACATCTCTGCCGTATTCATCAACCACATACCCAGTAAAATAGTGGTCTCCTGCGGCCAAACCTTCGAATGCTTCGTTATACACATTTGTCTCCGCATCATACAGCGCAGCAATTTCATCCTCATGCAATGCCCGACCAAACAAAAGTACTTCGTCTATGCTTCCGTCTATAAATATATTGTCATCACGCTTGCCAATATTAAGTGCAGTTGAAATGGTTCGTACTGAATTAGTGTTACTTACTTCAACCCCATCTACGTACAAAGTTTCCGTTTCCTCATCAGCATCATACACACCCACCAGATGGGTCCAAACGCCCGTAGACGCAACGGCAGATGAAGAATATGTGTCGCCAAACTGCCATCGATCACTGCCACCAATCTGCAAAAGATGACCACCATCATCGCCAATAATCGCAGCACCCTGGTTAATACTATTAAGCTTCACCCAAGCCGATACAGTAAAACTCGAACTAATTGGGCTGCTCAAAGTAACATCAAACGAGGTGGATCCATTAAATTTTCCAGCGTATCCGAAAGCACCAAGTCCATATGTTTCGGTTCCGTTCCAATCGCCATCCTGATCATTTTCAGAACTATCATCGGCCGCATATTCAAATCTCCACCACCCAAGAAGCGATCGATCAAAATCAAGAAACGCGTATCTCCCCTGATCTGAATCCAAAGAGAGATCAACATCAAATGAACTACTTGAAAGTGCTGAATTATTATTTGGAGTCGTGCCACCGAATGAAACAGAAGGAACTGTAGGACATCCACTGCCGGCATCTGTAATAGTCCAACTATTAGGGACACTCGTTAAAATTGCGCGACTTGCACTGTCACAATATGTACTACTACCAACATCAAAAGGAACGGCGGACTCGAGAGATTGGCCCGACCAAGCACGAAGCAATGCATCGTAATTCCTCGTCGAAAGCGAGACACCGTGCAGCGCTTGATCCAGGGTGGTGACGTTACTCACATCCCAGGTACTGATATCTTGATCAAACAAACTGGCACCACTCAGAATATATGACATGTTAGTAACCTCCGAGGTGTCCCAAGAACTTATATCCTGATTAAAATGTGTATTGTTCACAAACATCCCCTGCATATTGGTAACATTCGCCGTTCTTGATCCCCAAGAAATCGGGTGGGCGTGGGTATTTGAAGTATCAGAATTATTGAAAGCCGTGGCTCCTTCGAACAT